>NZ_WKCD01000441.1:0-2741 GCF_021606625.1 Pseudomonas sp. PA-4-8C | reverse complement strand
GGCAGTTGCTGAGCTACGGCGGTGCGGTGCATTCGTTCACCGACCCCCATGCCAATGTGCCAGGCAAGATGATGTACGACGCCAAGACCGCTGCGCGGGCTTTCCAGTCGATGCATAACTTGTTGGATGAAGTGTTCAAGGGCTGATTTCTCAGCGCCTGATCGGACGCCATCGCAGGCAAGCCAGCTCCTACATTCTAAAATGTGTATACCCATCAAATGTGGGAGCTGGCTTGCCTGCGATAGCTATTTCACCGGCAACTCGATTCTTTCTGACTCCCCCGGCACAGTGGGCCAATCCCCAGCCGCCCAGCGCTGCCTCGCCTGCTCGATCACCGCCGGATCACTCGCCACAAAATTCCAGTTGATCCGCCGTGGCCCATCCAGCGGCGCCCCGCCAAATACCATCAGGTGGCAATCACTCTCGGCATACAGGGTCATCTCCTGCCCAGTCGGCAATACCACCAAGCTGTTGACCTCCAGGGCTTCACCGTCCAACTGCACCTCACCCTCCAGCACATACACCGCACGTTCCTCATGTTCATCAGGAATCAACAGGGTGGTGGCGGTTTGCATCTGTACCTCGGCATACAGCGTCGGCGACAGTACCGGCACCGGTGACCTGAGGCAAAAACCATCACCGGCGATCAAACGCACCTGCACGCCGAGGTTATCGCTTATCGGCAAGCTCGCCGCTGGGTGATGGCTGTAGTGTCCCGGCCCGGTCTCGTGGTCCTTGGGCGAGGCCAGCCATACCTGCAGGCCATGCAGGCTGAAACCCCTGGCCTTGACCGCTTCCGGTGTGCGCTCGACGTGGGCAATCGCACTGCCGGCGGTCATCCAGCTGACATCGCCGGCTTGCACCACCTGGTCCGAGCCGAGGCTGTCCTTATGCTGCAAGGCGCCTTCAAACAGGTAGGTGAGGGTGGACAGGCCGATGTGCGGATGCTGGCGGATATTCATGCCGGTACCCGGCGCGTAGCGGGTCGCCAGCATATGGTCGAAAAACACAAAGGGCCCGACGCTGCGGCATTCACGCGAGGGCAGGGGGCGCAGGATGGGCTGGCCTTCTACATCTTCGGGGCGAGGGCGGATCACGGTGAGGGTGGTCATGGGCATCCCAGTCTGAGCGGGTTGGATGCAACCAAGCATAACCCGCTCGATGGGAAGTTGGGGCTATTGGCTGAAGGCACCTTCCGACAATTTTGTCTCGATAGTGACTTCGGCAGTGGTCATCAGCTTGTGTACCGGGCACTTATCGGCGACGCGGTGCAGTTCATCGCGCTGGGCATCGGTGAGTACGCCCTTGAGGGTCAGCTTGACGTTGAGCTTGTATTTACCCTTCTGCTCCTCGGTGCTGTCATGGGTGACCTCCACGGTCACGCCGGTCAGCGGGATAGCTTTTTTCTGCGCGTAGAGCCTTACGGTCAAGGCTTTGCACGACGCCAGCGCAGCATCGAAATAATCGTGGGGGGAGGGGGCCGAATCGTCACCGCCCAGGCTCTTGGGCAGGTCGGTAAACAGCTCGTGATTATTGATATTCACGCTGTGACGGAAGTTTTCAGCGTTCAGCGTATTAACGGTAACAGGCATGGCAAACCTCGTAAGGGGCAGGATGAAGGTCATGCAGTTATAGAGCATGCTGGCACTCCAGTGTTCCGGTTTTTTCCGTGCTGAACCCTGAAGGTTGGCGCAAGGTCTACCCGTATCAACCCTTATTGAGGTTTTACCGTGTCTGGAGCCCGCCTGAGTCTTGCCTTGTTGCTCGCCGCCAGCAGCCTTGCCGCGCAGGCCCGTGACTATGCCTACAGCGACGCGCACCTGCATTACGTGGATTTTTTTCAGGAAACCGCCGGCATGGACAAGCTGCTCAAGGCCATGGCGGACAACCGCGTAGAGCACGTCATGATTTCCGGGATCCCCGTGGCCAAGAAATGGCACGAAGACGAACCCAAGCGCCCGCGCTACTACGCCGGTGACGACGCCGATGCCTATTGGTACAGCGCCACGGATGTGATCGTCGCGGCGGCGGTCAATAAACTTACCCCCGAGCAACGCCAGCACTTTCATCCGTTCCTGGCCGGTTTCAATCCCAACGACAAGAACTCTGCGGCCCATATCCAGCGCATGCTCGACCTCAACCCAGGGCTGTGGCAGGGCATTGGGGAAGTGTTCACCCGTCATGATGACCTTACCGCCCTGACCTCCGGCGACACGCCGCGTGCCAATAACGAAGCCATGACGCGCATCTACCACCTGGCGGCCGAAAACGACCTGCCGGTGATGCTGCACTCCAACATCACCTCCAAGCGTGAGCGCAACCCGCTGTACCTGGCGGAAGTCGAGCAGCCGTTACGCAACCACCCGCACACGCGTTTTATCTGGGCCCATGCCGGTACCAGCAAGGAAATCCACCGTCATCAGGTGCAAATGGATTTTTTGCTGCCCACCTTGAATCGTCTGCTTGAGGCGTATCCCAACCTGTATATCGACTTGTCCTGGAGCATGCTCACGCCGTATCTGCTGGATGAGGCGGGTAAACCTCGGCCTGAGTGGGTAAAGCTGGTGGAGCGCTTCCCGGATCGTTTCATGCTCGGCTCCGACGTGGGTGTCTCTTTTACACATCTCCCAGCCCACCAGACCGTCGCTGGGATCTCGTATTCCGGCTTCTTCTTTAAAAAAAAAAAACAACCAAGTCATGAGGATTTGATCAGGACATCGTATAACTTATATCAGCATGAA
>NZ_WKCD01000440.1:0-2793 GCF_021606625.1 Pseudomonas sp. PA-4-8C | reverse complement strand
GATCCTGTTGATGCATGATTTCAAGAGCACGATACTCGGACGTCAGTTGAAAGCGCTCGACGGTTTCTCGCATGCGTTTTGTACTGTCGAACGGGAAGTTATACGCCCCCATAATGATGTCCAGCAGAGGGCTTGGGATGTTGTTGAATGGGATAGACGCCGCGGTCAGGTTCGAAAGTTCAAGAACCTTGACGAGGTCAAATCCATGATTAGTGCCAATGCGCTCGAGATAGGCGACGAGCATGCTCAAGTGCAAGTTGCCGGCCCCTTTCCCCATCCCGCATATGGACGTGTCGATGTACTCGGCGCCCGATTCGATGGCAGCGGCTGCGTTAGCCAGAGCCATTGAAAGATTGTTATGGGCGTGGAAACCCAATGGCACTGCCAGTCGGTTGGAGAGACGACTGATCAGTCGATCAACATCGCTTGGGAGCATGTGCCCATTAGAGTCTGCGAAACAGATGATGTCTGCGCCAGCGCCCTCAGCGCGCACCGAGGTGTCAATGACGGCACTGAGCGTTTGTGCCGTCACATGGGTGACATTGGCACTAACGCTGAAACCGTAATCGCGAGCGAGTGAAAGAGTGGCAAGCCCTTCGGTCAACTGCTCTCGGCGTAAGCAAACTCGGATCATCGAGACGCCCTGCTCCTTGAGCATGGCGAAATCCTCGTTACCCACGTTTTTAGGGTGGACCATCACCGCAAGCTCGATTCGGCCACCGCCAGCCTGGCGAACGCGCTCAATAAAATCAGCATTTATATTGCTCGTCAGTCCATGCTCAACTTTGGGCGCGAACGACCCCCTGCAATAACCAACCTCACATACATTAATCCCGGCCTCTGCCAAGCTTGATGTTATTACCAGGGCCTGTTCGTCCGTGAAGTTGAAATTATTGCGATATCCTCCGTCACGCAGCGTGACGTCCACAACTTTTACTTTCCCCATGATAATTTCTCCTGCGGTTGATGGCAGTTAAGAGGTGGGCACACATTTGACCGAAGATAGTTAATCCCCCCTTTATTTTTTTTGTAGGGGGTGACCTTCGTTGGGTATATAGAGCCAGCCGAAACTCATTGCAGTTCGGTCTTGCAAGCACCTGTTGAGGTGTTCGGTATTGATCCTCGTCAATACGTGTAGTTTTGTAAACGTGCGTTAATCACCGGTGCCTGTGAATTTTTTCCCATACTGGATCAACGCCGACTGACACAGGGCGCTTGATCAGCTTGTTGCCTTTAATCATTGTCGTAGAAGCAGGCCTCAACGTAATTCATGGCGGCCTGGATTGAGGGGATCGCACGGAAGTCTTCGTGCACGCCTAGCCAGACGTCCACCATCAACGGGTCTGCAAGCTCAAGCCGGCAAAGCTGTGAGCTATGTTGCACTGCGAAGCTGGGCAGCAGCGCAATGCCCACGCCGGCCTCGGCTGCCCGGACCTGCAGCTCGACCGTTTTCGCTTTGAGGACGCATGGACGATCCCCGACAATTTTTTTTAGCCAGTCATTTTGAGGAAGTGTCATGGCTTCGGCTTCGTAGCCGATGAACTCATATTGCTCGGGGGAGCGGTCTTGGAGATAGGTCTTGGCGCCATAGAATGAAAAGGAGGCCGAACCTATCCGCCGCGCGACAATGCCAATTTGGCGAGGCTTGGCGAAGCGAATGCACAGATGTGTCTGGCACTTGGACAGAGACGAATACTGGCTATCGCCTAGAAGACGCAAAACTATGTTCGGATGCGTTGACCGGAAACGTCCTAGGTTGGGGATCAGTTTCTCGGAGGTAACGGAAGGCGGGGCGCTGACCGTCACCTCGACAACTTGCTGGGTTTGCGCGGCTGCGACAGCCAGACGTTCAATCGCCTCCGTTTGAGTCTCGATCTGTTTTCCCAGGTCTGCGAGTTTGCGCCCGACCGTTGTAAGTTCGTACAGGCGCTTTCTACGATCAACTAATTTTACACTGAGTGATTTTTCAAGCGCCGCGATACGTCGAGACACAGTAGCATGCTCGACGCCCAAGACACGCGCCGCTCCACTCAAGGAGTTCACTTGGGAGAACGCCACGAAGTAACGGAGGTCTTCCCAGTTTAAATGTGCTGTTTGACAGGATATAGCTGGCTCTGCATTCGACGCGATTCTATTCCTGGATGCTATATTCATTTAATATTTCCTTATATCAATAGCAACGGTAAAAAATGTCGGGCACAACCGACGGAGTAGTAATTATCCAGGCAGGCTCAATGCTGGATAAGTCCTATTGGATCCAATGTGGAAACTGAATCGCATCGATGTTATGTGTTTGCGCAGGGTCTATGTGCGTCGCAAATGTCAGATCACAAAGGACAAAACTGTCCGATATTTTGGTGACTCGCGTTGTGTTTTTCTGGTAGGGGGGGGCGATGCAATTGGCAGCTGTCGAGCGGCGATAGGAGGTTACCGCGTCATCGGAGTGCGCTGAAGTGTAGTGCTTAATTTCCAAACCGCAGAAACCACAAAGCCCCGCATTGCGGGGCTTCTAGATATGGTGCTGGCACCAGACGAACGGTATGTTTCGGCGAGACGAGGTTTTCTGCGGGTCTGGAAGTCAGTGGAAAATTTGGCGTACTCCAACTAGTAACTATAAAAAATCAGCTAGTTATGGTGCTTAGTGGAATCGAGTCGGGGGTTTATAAAGGGCGGCGGCAAAAACTGAGTGCAACACCTGACCTTTCCGGTAGGGTGTTGCCATGTCTTATCACGAACTCAGCGTTGAAGAACGCTCCGATATCCAGGTCAGTCTGCTGCGTGGCATGAGCCAGC
>NZ_WKCD01000044.1:0-30901 GCF_021606625.1 Pseudomonas sp. PA-4-8C | reverse complement strand
CATTCACACAAGCTGTTCGGCCTGACCATCGACCCGGACCGGCTGACCGCCATCCGCAACGAACGCAAGCCCAACAGCCGCTACTCCAGCTATGCCCAGTGTGAATTTGAAGTGCGTGAAGTAGAAAATCTGTTCCGCCGCGAGAATATTGCGCACATCAATTCCACGCATTTTTCGGTGGAAGAGATTTCGGCGAAGATTTTGGTGGAGAAGGGTGTGGAGCGGCGCTTCAAGTGATCTCTGTCGCCTGATCTGATCGTTCCCACGCTCTGCGTGGGAACGCCGCCTGGGACGCTCCGCGTCCCGCAATAGCGACGCGGAGCGTCGAAAGATGCATTCCCACGCAGAGCGTGGGAACGAGCAACGGTAACGCGGATTTACAGATGAAACCGCCCGCCTCCCTGCCCCAACGCCGTCGCCAGCGCATCAAAGCCCTCGCGCAGTAACTGATCATCGCCCGACGTGTTGCAGATACTCGCCCGAATAAACTGCGGCACCGCCGTCTGCCCCACGGCAAACGCCTCGGCGGTGGCGATCAGGTAATTGTTCTGCTTGAGCTCCGCCTCGATTTCCGAGGCCCGCCAGGGCTCCGGCACTTCGATCCAGAAGTGCGGGCTGTTGAAGTGGGTGCGATAAGCCAGGCCGGTCAATAGATCTTCGACCAACGTCTTGCGCCGGCTGATCTCGTTGATCTGCTGACGCAACAAATATTCCGCCGTGCCGTTTTCGATCCACTGGGTCGCCAGTTCCAAGGTCACAGGTGTGGCCATCCAGCAGGTCGAACGGATCGCCGCCGAGATGCGGCTGACCAGCGCAGGTGGCGCATGCACGTAGCCCACCCGCAAACCGGCTGACACCGCCTTACTCAGGCTGCTGATCAAGATCGTACGTTCAGGCGCGAAATAGCTGAGGGGCGGCGGACGGTCCTCCACCAGCACACCGTGGGCTTCGTCCTCCAGAATCAGCAGGTTATGTTCGCGACACACCCTGGCCAAGGCTTCGCGGCGCGCAACCGATAACACGGCGGTGGTCGGATTCTGGATAGTCGGCGTGCAATACAACGCCGAAATCCGGTGATTACGACAGACCTCATCCAGCGCCGTGGGCAGCACACCCTCCTCGTCCATCTCCAGGCCGATCAGCCGCACCCCCAGCATGCGCGCAGCGGTAATCAGCCCGGGGTAAGTCAATTGCTCGGTGACCACCGTATCGCCAGCGCGCAGCAGGGCCATCATGGCGCACAGCAAGCCGTGCTGGCCGCCGTTGACGCAGATGACCTGCTCGGGAATCGGATGAAACTCGCGCTGCACCAGCCATTGCGCGCCCGCTTCACGGTAACGCGGCAGGCCGGCGTCCGGGGTGTAGGCGCTGATGTCCTGGAGGAACTTGGCGTTGGTCGACAGGGTTTGAAAGCTCTGGGCGAGAAACACCGTCTCTTGCCCGGGAATGTGCATGTTGCGGCTCATGTCGAAGTACTGGCGCGGCTCCTCGCTGAAATTGCGAAAGCCCTCATCACGCTGGCGCTCCATCCCACGCTTGCGCACGAAGGTGCCGTCACCGACCCGTGCAACCACCAGGCCCAGGCGCTCCAGTTCACCGTAGGCCCGGCTGATGGTGCCGATGGTCACGCCTAAATTGTCGGAAAGCACCCGATGGGGCGGCAGTTTTCGTCCCGGTTCAATCAAGCCTTCGAGGATGCCCCGTTCCATCACATCGGACAGGCGCTTGTACTTCACGCCCTGCCCGTTGGACAAGCCCTCACGCATAATTGACACCATGTCAATATTTGTTTTGACAGCCATCTTTCGCCCTAATAGTGTGCTTTTACGGGTTCAATCGCCGATAAACATAACTCATTACAAGTTCAATATAGAGTTCAATTCCGGCTCAGGGAAGCAATAAACGATGCCAATGTCCGCCGTTCTCGAAAACACTGCAAAAACAAAAACGCAAAAACAGTGGCTCGCCGGGCTGGTGACCAGCGTGATGTTCCTGATCGTTTGCCTGAGCTGGGGCACTACTTGGCTGGGCATCAAGATCGCCGTCGAGAGCGTGCCGCCGCTGACATCCGCCGGCCTGCGCTTTCTCATCGCGTTTCCGCTGTTCCTGTGTTTTGCCATGGTGCGCCGTGAGCCGATCCTGTTTCCCCGGGAAAGCCGCTGGTTCTTCGTATTCGTGACCCTGTCCTACTTCAGCGTTCCCTACTATTTGCTCAATTACGGCGAAATGCATGTGTCGTCGGGCCTCACCGCCCTGCTGTTCAGCTGCATGCCGGTGTTCATCCTGATCTTCTCCGCGCTGTTCCTGCGCGAGCGCATCTATTTCTCCCAGGTGGTCGGCATCGGCATCGGTTTCGGCAGCCTCTACATGATCATCAGGAGCCAGGGCCTGCACCTGGACCACGCCGAGTTCCTCGGGGTGCTGGCCATTCTGAGCGCCGCGATCATGCACGCCTTGTGCTATGTCATTACCAAGCAAAAAGGCAGCGCCATCAGCGTCATCACCTACAACACCCTGCCCATCGGCATTGCCGGGCTGATGCTGTTCCTGGCCGGCCTGTGGTTTGAAACGCCGACGTTCGACGCCATCACCCTGCGTTCCTGGAGCGCGCTGTTCTACCTGGGCCTGGTGGCCTCGGTGGGCGGGTTCATTGTGTATTTCATGCTGCTCAAGCGCCTGAGCCCGATCATCCTGTCATTCGTCTTCATCATCTTCCCGGTGTTCGCGGTCATCATCGGTGCCTGGTACGAAGGCGTGGAAATTTCCCGCGACCTGATGCTGTATTCGGCGATCCTGCTGGCCGGCTTTGCGATCACCAAGTTGCCGATCGAAAAACTCATGGCCAAGAAAAAGTGACCCTCAACCAACGCGAGAGAAACATGGACGTCCTCCGCCCCACCGCCCTGGAACAGATCTACGCCCACGCCAGCCGCAGCTACCCCGAGGAATGCTGTGGTTTTGTCTTCGCCGACGGCAGCGTGTACCTGGGCAGCAATATCCAGAATGAGCTGCACCGCAAGAACCCCCAGATGTACCCACGCAGCGCGGCCAACGGCTACACCTTTTCGGTGGCCGACACCCTGCTGATGAACAAGGCGTTTCGCAGCGACAACCCGGTGGTGGTGATCTACCACTCACACCCGGATGTGGGCGCCTATTTCAGTGACGAAGACCAGGACAAGGCACTGTTCCTGGGCGAGCCGATCTTCCCCGTCAGTTACCTGGTGGTGGATGTTCGTCAGGGCCAGGCCCTGGGCTCCAAGCTGTTTGCCTGGGATGGCAAGCATTTCTCCCTTCAACCTTTCAACGACCTGCACACGGAGTTGTCCATGAACGCTGTCTCTTTCCCCGACATTCTGGTTCGCGTGGCCAAGCTGCCGGAATCGACCCTTGAGGGCGCCGGATCGACATTGCGCGAAGTCATTGAAAATCTCTGCACCCATCACCCCCAATTGCGTCAGCACCTGTTCCATGAAAATAACGACCAGCTCAAGGAACACTTCCTGTTTACCGCCGAGGAGGCGCTGATAGACGCCGATGAAGCCCTGCCAGCAAAAGCCCGGATCGAAGTATTGCTCGCCACCTCCGGCGGCATGGACATCGACACCCTGAGCAACGAAGAAGTGCAGCGCTATGTGCGCCACATCACCCTGCCGGGCGTCGGCCGCGAGGGCCAATTGAACCTGAAGAAAGCCAAGGTGCTGGTCATCGGTACCGGCGGCCTGGGCTCGCCCATCAGCCTGTACCTGGCGGCGGCCGGCATCGGCACCCTGGGCCTGGTGGACTTTGACGTGGTGGAAAGCAGCAACCTGCAACGCCAGATTGTGCATGGCAACAGCACCCTGGGCATGCCCAAGGTCGAGTCCGCCAAGCAGCGCCTGCTGGACCTCAACCCCTATATCCAGATCAATGCGCACAACACCGCGCTCGACACTGACAACGCCCTGGAACTGGTGGGTGCCTATGACCTGGTGATCGACGGCACCGACAATTTCGACACCCGCTACCTGGTCAACGACGCCTGTGTGCAGTTGGGCAAACCTTTGGTGTACGGCGCCATCTACCGTTTCGACGGGCAGATCAGCGTGCTCAACTATAAAGGTGGGCCGTGCTATCGCTGCCTGTTCCCCAAGGCCCCGCCCGCTGAGCTGGCGCCCAATTGCAGCGCGGGCGGTGTGATCGGCGTGTTACCGGGCGTGGTCGGCATGATCCAGGCCACCGAGGCGATCAAAATGCTGATCGGCATTGGCGAACCCTTGTCCGGCCGCTTGATGCGCTTCGACGCACTGGCGATGAAGTTCAGCGAGATCCGCTTCAAGCGCCGCGCCGACTGCCCCTGCTGTTCAGACCTGCGCCACAGCGAAACCGTCGCGCCGGCCACCTGCGCCGATGCCGTACCGAGCCAGCCCTCCCTGGCCGCAGAACGCTACATCAAGCCCCAGGTGCTCAAGCAAGTGCTCGAACACCCCAGCAGCGCCGATGTATTGCTGGACGTGCGTGACGCCAGCGAACTGGAAGTGTGCAAATTACCGGGCGTGGTGCATATCCCGCTGGCAGAACTGGATGGGCAGCTCGCCAGCCTGAGCCGCGACAACACCCACTACCTGATCTGCTACGCAGGCGCCCGTGCCGAGCAAGCCGCCAGCACCCTGTTGGCAGCCGGCTTTGCCAACACCAAAGTCCTGCAGGGTGGCATGAAACATTGGGTTCGCGACGTCGAACCTGACATGCCGTTGTACTGATAGTGGGGACGTGCTGATGCTGCATAACTCCATTCTCGACGTCATCGGCCAAACGCCGATCGTGCGTCTGGCCCAGTTTTCCGAAGACCTCGGCATCGAGGTCTACGCCAAGCTGGAGTCCCTCAACCCCGGCGGCAGCCACAAGGCGCGCATCGCCCTGGGCATGATCCTGGATGCCGAGCGCCGCGGTGTGCTGATCCGTGATTCCGGGCAGACCATCATCGAACCCAGTGGCGGCAACACCGGCATTGGCCTGGTGATGGCCGGCAACGTGCTGGGCTACAAAGTGGTGCTGGTGATCCCTGACAACTACAGCCCGGAAAAACAGAAGCTGCTGCGGCTGTACGGTGCCAGGGTAGTGCTGTCCGACAGTCGCCTGGGCAATAACTCACACGGTGAAAAGTGCATGGAGCTGCAGTTGGAGAACCCCAACTACGTGATGCTCAACCAGCAACGCAACGGCGCCAACCCCCAAACCCACCGCGACACCACCGCCCCGGAAATCCTGCGCGCCTTCGGTGAACAGCGCGTGGACTACTTCGTCAGCGGCATAGGCACAGGGGGCCACATCACCGGTATCGGCGAAACCCTCAAGGCCGCCTGGCCCGCGCTGCGAGTGATGGGCGTAGAACCGGAAGAATGCGACCTGCTCAAAGACCGGCACGCGGCGCACGGGATCCAGGGCCTGTCGATCGGCCTGATCCCCAGCATCCTCAACCTGGACGTGATCGACGGCATGCTCAAGGTGTCGCACGCCGATTGCCTGGACATGATCAAACGCATCATGCGCACCGATGCCATCAGCCTGGGGCTGTCTTCGGCCGCCAACATGGTTGCCATCGCCCAACTTGCCCCCGAACTGCCGCCTGAAACGGTGGTGTTGACCATGGTCTACGACAATGCCGAGAGCTACCTGCCCAGTTTCGAATAACCGGGCTTTTAACCATTCAACATACGGGGGTGTCTCCATGGGGGGCTTTATCGACATGCAACAGCTGCACGATGAGTTGCTGACCCACCTCATCACCACCCTGACGCCCGGGCAGATGAAGCAGCTGGAACCGCACCTGGCGCCGTTGATCCAGAACGCCGCCCAGGCGGTGGCCGAGGACCTGATTGCCTATGCCTATCGCGACCCCGCGTCCCGTGGGCGCGGTGAGTTGATCCTGGAATCCTACGCCTCGTTCAAGGCCGTGCTGTTCTACCGCCTTGCGCACCTGGTGTGGCATTTCCAGGCCGCTGACAACGGCGAGTTTTCGCGCATGGCCCTCAAGCTGAGCAACCAGGGCAAGATCCTCTCCGGCGCCGAGATTCACCCGGCAGCGCGTATTGGACGGCGCTTTGTGCTGGACCATGGCTACGGTACCGTCATCGGCGAAACCTGCGTGATCGGCAACGACTGCTACATCCTCTGCGGCGTGACCCTGGGCGCGCGCGGTATCGCCAACAACCCGGACGGCAAGCGCCACCCACGCCTGGGCAATAACGTCGAAGTCGGCGCCGGCGCCCGGGTGCTGGGCTATGTTTCGATCGGCGACAACGTGTTTATCAGCCCCTCCTGCGTGATTACCCAGGACGTGCCGGCAGGCACCAAGGTCAAGGTGGTCAACCAGATCCAACTGCAAAAAAACGATGAATCGGACCACAGCAACTACCTCGGCGCCTTTGCCCTGGATGAGCGCTTGCACGTGGTGGGCGAAGTGAGTGCCGGCCACAAGGTCACCGTGCTGGACGCCGACTTTCATCCACTGCAAGGGCTGATGCTTGAACCCACGGTGAAAGAGCGGCATCACCTGCAGTTTCGTCTGCGTCGCCTCGACACCGGCGAACAACTGCCACGCCTGCCGCTGAACCTGAAGGTATGCGGGCCGGAATTTGAAATCACCCTGCTCTCTCCCCCTGGCTTGAGCGCACTGGTGCGCCACCTCTTGCAAGCCACCCCATTGATCGTCGGAGGTTGAACATGTCTGTGCATACCATGGAAACCCTGGCGCTGTTCGACAGCGCGCCCTACCAGAACGCCTTCAGCGCCCGGGTGATTGCCGTCAGCGAAGAGGGTATCGCCCTGGAGCACACCCTGTTCTACCCCACCGGCGGCGGGCAACCGGGCGATACCGGCCACCTCACCCTGGCCGACGGCACACGGGTGCAAGTGACCGGCACGGTGCGCGACCCGGTGTTGCGCTCGATCATCTGGCATCAGGTGGACCACTGCCCCGAACAGTTGGCCGCTGGCGTCCAGATCGACGCCGGGCTGGATTGGGAGCGGCGCTACCAGCACATGAAGATGCACACTTGCCTGCACTTGCTGTGTTCCCTCATCGACGCGCCCGTGACCGGTTGCAGCATCAGCGCAGATAAAGGCCGCCTGGATTTCGACCTGCCAGAAATGACCTTGGACAAAGACCGCCTCACCCAAGACCTCAACGCCCTTATCGAACAAGCCCACGCGGTCAAGACCCTGTCGATGCCTGCCACCGAGTACGCGACCCTGCTGCAAATAACCCGCACTCAGGCGGTTGCGCCGCCGGTGGTCTCGGGTTCGGTGCGGGTGATTGAAATCCCCGGCATCGATATCCAGCCCTGCGGCGGTACCCATGTGCTCAACACCGAGGAAATCGGCCGGGTGTTCTGCGAGAAGATCGAGAAAAAGAGCAAGCACAACCGCCGGGTGATACTGCGGTTTGAATAGATTCTGAAGCAGAAACTTCAGTCAACTGTGGGAGCTGGCTTGCCTGCGATAGCTGACATCCAGTCAATTCATGTGGGGCTGACACACCGCTATCGCAGGCAAGCCAGCTCCCACAGCGACCGTGCTGTTTTTCAGATCGTGAACAGGTCCATGAAACGGTTCACAGGTGTCGCCTCAAGCCGCGCCTGGTCCTTGCACAGGGCGACAATCTCAGCGCTGCGTTGCGCGGTAAACCGCGTGGCCAGGTTGGCCTTGAACTTGTCTTCCAGCAGTGGAATGCCATCCACCCGACGGCGGCGATGGCCAATCGGGTACTCCACCGCTACCTGCTCGGTGCAGGTGCCGTCCGTGAAAAACACCTGCACCGCGTTGGCAATCGAGCGTTTGTCGGCCTCCAGGTATTCGCGGCTGTAGCGCGGGTCTTCGACGATGACCATCTTGTCGCGCAGCTCATCGATGATCGGGTGGGCCGCGTGGAAATCGTCTTCATACTGCTCGGCCACCAGGTTGCCGAACGCCAACGGCACGGCGGTCATGTATTGCAGGCAGTGGTCGCGATCAGCGGCGTTGGCCAACGGGCCGACCTTGGAAATAATGCGAATCGCCGACTCGTGAGTAGTGATCACGATACGGTCGATTTCATGCAGGCGATGCTTGACCAGCGGGTGCAGGGCGACTGCCGCTTCACAGGCAGTTTGCGCGTGAAACTCGGCCGGGAAGCTGATCTTGAACAGCACGTTCTCCATCACGTAGGTGCCGTAGGGTTGGGGCAGGCTGAAGGCGCGGTTGTCCTCGGGCTTGAGCGCCAGGTCCTTGTTGGTGTGGCTGAACAGCACGTCGTAGAAGCCCCATTGCGGCGCACTCAGCACGCCGGGGATGCCCATTTCGCCACGCAAGGCGATGTCTGCCAGGCGCACGCCGCGGCTCGATGCATCGCCTGCCGCCCAGGATTTGCGCGAGCCGGCATTCGGCGCATGGCGATAGGTGCGCAGCGCCTGGCCATCGACAAACGCGTGGGACAACGCCGATAACAGTTGTTCACGGTTGGCCCCCATCAGCTTGGCGGTGACCGCCGTGGAGGCGACTTTCACCAGCAACACATGGTCGAGACCTACCCGGTTGAAGGAGTTCTCCAAGGCAATCACCCCTTGGATTTCGTGGGCCATGATCATCGCTTCCAACACTGCACGCACGGTCAGCGGCGCGTCGCCATTGGCCAGGCGCTTTTGCGACAGGTGATCGGCCACGGCGAGGATGCCGCCAAGGTTGTCCGAAGGGTGGCCCCATTCAGCGGCGAGCCAGGTGTCGTTGTAGTCGAGCCAGCGCATGATGCAACCGATATCCCAGGCGGCCTTGACCGGGTCCAGGCGAAACGAAGTGCCCGGCACCCGTGCACCGAACGGCACCACGGCGCCCTCCACCATCGGCCCCAGGTGCTTGGTGCACTCGGGGAAGCGCAGGGCCAGCAAGCCACAGCCGAGGGTGTCCATCAGGCAGTTGCGGGCGGTGTCCAGGGCGTGTTGGGAGTCGATGCGGTAGTTGAGGACGTAGTCGGCGATGTCCTGCAACACCGGGTCGTAGTCGGGACGGTTGTTCTGGTCGACGTTGGCGCTCATGGCAGTTCTCCTAAAAGTTGGTTGTTCCATCCTCAGGGTCAGGGTTTGATCGTTCCCACGCGGAGCGTGGGAATGCATCCCGTGACGCTCTGCGTCACAGCAGGACGCAGAGCGTCCCAGGCGGCGTTCCCACGCGGAGCGTGGGAACGATCAAGCTAGAAAGCGTCGCCGGGGATGCGCACATAGCCTTCCATTAACACCCGCGCACTGCGGCTCATGATGGCTTTTTTCACCACCCATTCACCGTCCACCTGGCTGGCCTCGGCGCCGACGCGCAAGGTGCCGGACGGGTGCCCGAAGCGCACGGCATTGCGTTCCACGCCGCCTGCCGCCAGGTTGACCAAAGTGCCGGAAATCGCCGCGGCGGTGCCAATCGCCACCGCCGCAGTGCCCATCATCGCGTGGTGCAGTTTGCCCATCGACAAGGCGCGCACCAGCAAATCCACATCGCCGGCCTTGATCGCCTTGCCACTGGAGGCCACGTAATCGACAGGCTTGGCGACGAACGCCACCTTGGGCGTGTGCTGGCGCTGGGCGGCCTCGTCCAGGTGTTTGATCAGGCCCATGCGCAACGCACCATACGCCCGCACGGTCTCGAACATCGCCAGGGCCTTGGGGTCGCTGTTGATCGCGCCTTGCAGCTCGGTTCCGGTGTAGCCCAGATCTTGGGCGTTGATGAAAATCGTCGGGATACCGGCGTTGATCAACGTGGCCTTGAAGGTACCGACGCCGGGTACCTCCAGGTCGTCGACGAGGTTGCCAGTGGGAAACATCGAGCCACCACCGCCCTCTTCTTCCGCCGCCGGGTCCATGAATTCCAGCTGCACTTCGGCGGCCGGGAAGGTCACGCCATCCAGTTCAAAGTCGCCGGTTTCCTGCACCGCGCCGTCGGTGATCGGCACGTGGGCGATGATGGTCTTGCCGATGTTGGCCTGCCACACCCGCACCACGGCCACGCCGTTATGGGGTACGCGGGCCGCATCGACCAGGCCGGCACTGATGGCGAACGAACCCACCGCCGCCGACAGGTTGCCGCAGTTGCCACTCCAATCGACAAATGGCTTGTCGATGGAGACCTGGCCGAACAGGTAATCCACGTCGTGATCGGCGCGGCTGCTTTTGGCCAGGATCACGGTCTTGCTGGTGCTCGAGGTGGCCCCACCCATGCCGTCGATCTGCTTGTCATAGGGGTCGGGACTGCCAATCACCCGCAGCAACAAGGCGTCGCGTGCAGGGCCCGGCACCTGCGCCGCTGCGGGCAGGTCCTTAAGGCTGAAGAACACGCCCTTGCTGGTGCCGCCACGCATGTAGGTGGCGGGAATTCTGATTTGCGCTACGTGTGCCATGGTTATCCTCTTCAGGCGGTTGCCTTTGATTCCAGGAAGTCCTGGGCGAAACGCTGCAACACGCCACCCGCCTCGTAGATCGACACTTCTTCGGCGGTGTCCAGGCGGCACGTCACCGGCACCTCGACACGTTCGCCATTCTTGCGGTTGATCACCAGAGTCAGCTGCGCACGCGGGGTGCGCTCGCCGACCACGTCATAGGTTTCACTGCCGTCGATCTTGAGGGTGTGGCGGTCGGTGCCCGGCAGGAATTCCAGGGGCAGCACGCCCATGCCCACCAGGTTGGTGCGGTGGATGCGCTCGAAGCCTTCGGCGGCAATCGCTTCCACACCGGCCAGGCGTACGCCCTTGGCCGCCCAGTCACGGGACGAACCCTGGCCATAGTCGGCACCGGCGATGATGATCAGCGGTTGCTTGCGCTCCATGTAAGTCTCGATGGCTTCCCACATCCGCGTGACCTTGCCTTCCGGCTCGATACGCGCAAGAGAGCCCTGCTTGACCTTGCCGTTTTCCTGCACCATTTCGTTGAACAGTTTCGGGTTGGCGAAGGTGGCGCGCTGCGCCGTCAAATGGTCGCCCCTGTGGGTGGCGTAGGAGTTGAAGTCGACTTCCGGCAAGCCCATCTTCGCCAGGTATTCACCGGCGGCGCTGTCGAGCATGATCGCGTTGGACGGCGACAAGTGGTCAGTGGTGATGTTGTCCGGCAGCACCGCCAGCGGGCGCATGCCTTTGAGCGGCCGTGCACCGGCCAGCGCGCCTTCCCAGTACGGCGGGCGGCGGATATAGGTGCTTTGTGGGCGCCAGTCGTACAGCGGCGTGACCTTGGGGCCGGTGTCTTCGTGGATGGCGAACATCGGGATATACACGGCACGGAATTGCTCGGGTTTTACCGAAGCCTTGACCACCGCGTCGATCTCTTCATCGCTCGGCCAGATATCCTGCAGGCGGATCTCCTTACCATCGGCGTCCAGGCCGAGCACGTCCTTCTCGATGTCGAAACGGATGGTGCCGGCAATCGCATAGGCCACCACCAGCGGCGGCGACGCCAGGAAGGCTTGCTTGGCGTAAGGGTGAATGCGCCCGTCAAAGTTGCGGTTACCCGACAACACTGCGGTGGCGTACAGGTCGCGGTCGATGATCTCTTGCTGGATCACCGGGTCGAGCGCGCCGGACATGCCGTTGCAGGTGGTGCAGGCAAAGGCCACCACGCCAAAACCGAGTTTTTCCAGCTCATGGCCAAGTCCCGCTTCTTCCAGGTACATGGCCACGGTTTTCGAGCCCGGCGCCAAAGACGACTTGACCCACGGCTTGCGGGTCAGCCCCAGCTTGTTGGCGTTGCGTGCCAACAGGCCGGCGGCGATCACGTTGCGCGGGTTGCTGGTGTTGGTGCAGCTGGTGATGGCGGCGATGATCACCGCGCCGTCGGGCATTTGCCCCGGCACGTCATCCCATTGGCCAGCGATGCCTTTTGACGCCAGGTCGCGGGTGGCCAGGCGGGCATGCGGGTTGCTCGGGCCGGCCATGTTGCGCACGACGCTGGAGAGGTCGAAGCTCAGGCTGCGCTCGTACTGCGCGCCTTTCAGGTCGTCCGCCCACAGGCCAGTGTGGCGTGCATATTGCTCGACCAGGGCGACTTGTTCGTCTTCGCGGCCGGTGAGTTTGAGGTAGGCAATGGTTTGCGCGTCGATGTAGAACATCGCGGCAGTGGCGCCGTACTCCGGGGCCATGTTGGAGATGGTGGCACGGTCACCCAAGGTGAGTGCCGCAGCCCCTTCGCCGAAGAACTCCAGCCAGGCGCCGACCACCTTCTGCTGGCGCAGGAACTCGGTGAGCGCCAGCACCATATCGGTGGCGGTAATGCCCGGTTGCAGCTTGCCGGTCAATTCCACGCCCACGCTTTCCGGCAGGCGCATCCACGACGCGCGGCCGAGCATCACGCTCTCGGCTTCCAGGCCACCGACGCCGATGGCGATCACGCCCAGGGCATCCACGTGGGGCGTGTGGCTGTCGGTGCCGACACAGGTATCCGGGAAGGCCACACCGTCACGCACCTGAATCACCGGAGACATTTTCTCCAGGTTGATCTGGTGCATGATGCCGTTGCCCGGCGGGATCACATCAACGTTCTTGAAGGCCTTTTTGGTCCACTCGATAAAGTGGAAACGGTCTTCGTTGCGACGGTCTTCAATGGCGCGGTTTTTTTCGAAGGCTTGCGGGTCAAAGCCACCGGCCTCGACGGCCAGGGAGTGGTCGACGATCAACTGGGTGGGCACCACCGGGTTGACCTGCGCCGGGTCGCCGCCTTGCTGGGCGATGGCATCACGCAGGCCGGCGAGGTCGACCAGGGCAGTCTGGCCGAGGATGTCATGGCACACCACGCGGGCCGGAAACCACGGGAAGTCGAGGTCGCGCTTGCGCTCGATCAGTTGGCTCAGCGAGGCATTGAGGGTGGCCGGGTCGCAACGGCGCACCAGGTTCTCGGCGAGCACGCGCGAGGTGTAGGGCAACGTGGCGTAGGCGCCGGGCGTGATTGCCTCGACAGCCGCACGGGCGTCGAAGAAATCCAGGCGGCTGCCGGGGAGCGGTTTGCGAAATTCAGTGTTCATCGTCAGGACTCGGTCACGGTAAGTTCGAAAGGTGAACTGTCGACACTGGCTCTGTTTCCTGTGGGAGCTGGCTTGCCTGCGATGGCATCACTGCGGTGTGACAGGTACACCGAGGTGATGCCATCGCAGGCAAGCCAGCTCCCACAAAAAAGCACATTAGCCAGCGGGCACAGCCCATCCCATTCAGCGACGTTCGATTGGCACGAACTTGCGCTGCTCAACGCCGGTGTACTCGGCGCTTGGACGGATGATGCGGTTGTTGGCGCGCTGCTCGAACACATGCGCAGCCCAGCCGGTCAGGCGCGAGCACACGAAGATCGGCGTGAACAGCTTGGTCGGAATGCCCATGAAGTGGTACGCCGAGGCATGGTAGAAGTCGGCGTTGGGAAACAGCTTTTTCTGTTCCCACATGGTCTTGTCGATGGCTTCGGAGACCGGGAACAACACGGTGTCACCCACTTCGTCAGCGAGTTTTTTCGACCAGCCTTTGATCACCTCGTTGCGCGGATCGCTGTCTTTATAGATCGCGTGGCCAAAGCCCATGATCTTGTCTTTGCGCGCCAACATGCCAAGGGTGCCTTCAACCGCTTCCTGGGCCGAGGAGAAACGCTCAATCATTTCCATCGCTGCTTCGTTGGCACCGCCGTGCAGCGGGCCGCGCAGGGAGCCGATGGCAGCGGTGACGCAGGAATACAGGTCGGACAGGGTCGATGCACACACCCGTGCGGTGAAGGTCGAAGCGTTGAATTCATGTTCGGCGTAGAGGATCAGTGACACGTTCATCACTTTGACGTGCAGCTCGCTCGGTTTCTTGCCATGCAGCAGGTGCAGGAAATGGCCGCCGATGCTCGGCTCGTCGGTCACGCAGTCGATGCGCTGGCCGTCGTGACTGAAGCGATACCAATAGCACATGATCGCCGGGAAGGCGGCGAGCAGACGGTCGGTGACATCGCGCTGCACGCTGAAATCTTTCTCCGGCTCGATATTGCCCAGGAACGAGCAACCGGTGCGCATCACGTCCATCGGGTGGGCGTCGGCGGGGATGCGTTCGAGCACTTCTTTCAGGGCTTGGGGCAGGTCACGCAGTTTGCTCAGCTTGTTGCTGTAGGCGTCCAGTTCGGCCTGGGTTGGCAATTCACCGTACAGCAGCAGGTAGGCGACTTCTTCAAACTGGGCGTCGGCGGCCAGTTCGCGCACGTCGTAGCCACGGTAGGTCAGGCCGGCGCCGGCCTGGCCCACGGTGGACAGTGCAGTCTGCCCGGCGACCTGGCCACGCAGGCCAGCACCACTCAATACTTTCGCTTCAGCCATGTTCGTTCTCCAATTTTGTAGTTGTTCAGGGAACCACAGGGTTTATTTTTTCGCGGCAAACAGCGCGTCGAGCTTCTGCTCGAAGGTGTGGTAGTCGATGCGATCGTAAAGCTCCATGCGCGTTTGCATGGTGTCGATCACGTTCTGCTGGGTACCGTCGCGACGAATCGCGGTGTAGACATTCTCGGCGGCCTTGTTCATGGCACGGAAGGCCGAGAGCGGGTACAGCACAATGGAAACATCCGCAGATTTCAACTGTTCGGTGGTGTACAGCGGTGTCGCGCCGAACTCGGTGATGTTCGCCAGGATCGGCGCCTTCACGCGGGAGGCGAACAGCTTGTACATCTCCAGTTCAGTGATGGCTTCCGGGAACACCATGTCGGCACCGGCCTCGATGCACGCGGCGGCACGTTCCAGGGCAGACTCCAGGCCCTCGACCGCCAGGGCGTCGGTGCGCGCCATGATCACGAAGCTGTCATCGGTGCGCGCATCCACGGCAGCCTTGATGCGGTCGACCATTTCCTGCTGGGACACGATTTCTTTGTTCGGGCGGTGACCGCAGCGCTTGGCGCCGACTTGGTCTTCGATATGGATGGCGGCGGCGCCGAACTTGATCATCGACTTGACGGTACGCGCCACGTTGAACGCCGAGGAGCCGAAACCGGTGTCCACGTCCACCAGCAGCGGCAGGTCGCACACGTCAGTAATGCGGCGCACGTCGGTGAGCACGTCATCCAGGCCGGTGATGCCCAGGTCTGGCACGCCGAGGGAGCCGGCGGCTACACCGCCACCTGACAGGTAAATCGCCTTGAAGCCGGCGCGCTTGGCCAAGAGCGCATGGTTGGCGTTGATGGCGCCCACCACTTGCAAGGGCTGTTCGCTGGCGACGGCGTCACGAAAACGCTGGCCGGGAGTGCTGTTGTTGTTGGAACTCATGACTCACCTCGTGATGAAGGCGCACCGTCCGGGAAGTGACGGGCAATGTTGCGTTTGGAGGCGCCGATATGCCGGCGCATCAACAGTTCGGCCAGTTCACCGTCGCGATCGGCAATCGCGTCCAGAATGCGGTGATGCTCGGCAAAGGCCTGGCGTGGACGATTGGGGGTGGCGGAGAACTGGATGCGGTACATGCGCACCAATTGGTACAGCTCGCCGCAGAGCATTTGGGTGAGGGTGCGGTTACCGGCGCCTTGAATGATGCGGTAGTGAAA
Source organism: Pseudomonas sp. PA-4-8C (assembly GCF_021606625.1). Taxonomy (NCBI): domain Bacteria; kingdom Pseudomonadati; phylum Pseudomonadota; class Gammaproteobacteria; order Pseudomonadales; family Pseudomonadaceae; genus Pseudomonas; species Pseudomonas sp. PA-4-8C. The sequence continues at coordinate 15,377 of NZ_WKCD01000044.1, read as the reverse complement.
ATCGAAGTCGCCTTCCTGCTGGTAATAGCCAACACCAGCCTGGAACGCCGCGTCCCGTTCGTGGGTGTGCAACACCTGGCGCAGTTCTTCGATTTCCGCGTCGGTCATGCGCTCGGCGGCCAGGCGACAGGCCATGCCCTCCAGGGACTCGCGAATTTCATACAGTTCGACCAACTCGGCGTGGCTCAAAGACACCACGCGCGCGCCGACATGAGGCACCCGCACCAGCAGGCGCTGGCCTTCCAGGCGATGGATCGCTTCGCGCAAAGGGCCGCGGCTGATGCCGTAGGTGCGCGCCAGCTCCGGCTCGGAAATCTTGCTGCCGGGGGCGATTTCGCCTTTGACGATGGCGGCCTGGATACGCCGGAAGACGTTCTCCGACATGGTCTGGGAATCGTCCGGTGCCACCGCTGGTTTTTCCAGTTGCTCCAACATATTGTCGACACCTTGAAAAGCAATGCCGCAAAAACTAGTCAATTAGCCCCGCATAGTCAAAGAATAAATACACATTGTCGACAGTCGTCTAATAACCGCCTCATTCGCTTGCGAAGGCATGGCCGCCTGCCAGCGCTGGCGCCAAAAAAGCATCATGTTAGAATGCCCGCCGCTTTTGCCTGACATCAGACGATGAAAGAGCGCACCCGAGATTGCGCAGCAATGCCAGTCGCCATGAAATGAACAGTGCACTGCCCTGCCTCAGGATTTATGAGACTCAAGCCTTACCTACTAGTGATGTGCCTGCTGTGCATACCGAGCCTTGGCGCTGGCGCCGAGAAGACCGTGTACGGCCTGAATGAATACGCCAAACTTGCAGGTATCGACCTGGAAGTGGCGGCCAAACTCGACACCGGCGCCAAGACCGCCTCGTTGAGTGCCCGCGATATCAAGCGCTTCAAGCGCAATGGCGAATCCTGGGTCCGCTTCTACCTGGCCATCGACACCGCCCATTCCCACCCCATCGAACTGCCCCTGGCGCGTGTCAGCAAGATCAAGCGCCGCGCCGGCGACTACGACCCCGATGAGGACAAGAACTACACCGCCCGCCCAGTGATTGCGCTGGATATCTGCATGGGCAGTGCTTTACGCAGCATCGAAGTGAACTTGACTGACCGCAGCGCATTCCAATACCCGCTGCTGATTGGCTCCGAAGCGCTCAAACGCTTTGATGCGCTGGTCGACCCCAGTCTTAAATATGCAGCAGGCAAACCCGCCTGCGCCGCCGACGCTTAATACCGCCGAGTAAACCGAATGCGCTCTCTGACCCTGCACCTGAAAATCCTGATCACCTTGCTGGTGGTGCTGGGCATTTCGGTCACCGCCTATCAGATCTTCGTGCTGGGAATTCCCGTCACCGAAGATGCCACCGACGACTTGTGGAACATCGACGCCAAGGTCGAGTTCGTCGCCAACCCGAAAGACCCGGTCAAGATCCAGATGTTCGTGCCGCCCCTGAGCCGCGACTTCGTCAGCCTCAATGAAAGCTTTATCTCCAACAACTATGGGGTGAGCGTCAACCGCATCGACGGCAACCGCAAGGTCACCTGGTCGGCGCGCCGGGCCAAGGGCAACCAGACCCTCTATTACCGCCTGGTGCTGACCAAGCGCTACAGCGGCGAAAAGGTCAAGATCAAAGGCCCGACCTTCCGCGACAGCATCGCCGTGGAAGGCCCCGAGAAGATCGCCGCCGAAGCCTTGCTGGCGCCGATTCGCCAGCACTCGGCCGACGTCGAGACCTTTATCAGCGAAGCCATCAAGCGCACCAACAACCTCAACGACGACAATGTGAAGTTGCTGCTGGCTGGCGACCCCTCGACGCCGCACAAAGCCAAAATCGTCGAGCTGCTGCTGTCCATCGCCCACGTGCCGGTAGAGAAAGTCCACACCATCCGCCTGGTGGCCGACCAGCCGCAAACCCCGGAGCTGTGGCTGCGCAGTTTCAACGGCAACGACTGGCTGTACTTCAACCCGGAGACTGGCGAACAGGGCCTGCCCGCCGACCGCCTGCTGTGGTGGACCGGCGATGAAAACCTGATCACGGTCGATGGCGGCAAGAAGGCCATGGTGACCTTCAGCCTCAACAACAGCGAAATGAACGCGATTCGCCTGGCCAAGCTGACCGACGAAAACACCGACGCCAACTTCCTCGAATACTCGCTGTACGGCCTGCCGCTGCAAACCCAGCAGACCTTCATGATCATGGTGATGATCCCGATTGGCGTGCTGGTGATCCTGATCCTGCGCAACCTGATCGGCCTGCAAACCCTGGGCACCTTCACCCCCGTGCTGATCGCCCTGGCGTTCCGCGAGACCCAGTTGGGCTTCGGGATTGTGCTGTTCACGATCATCACGGCCCTGGGCCTGTCGCTCAGGTCGTACCTTGAACACCTGAAACTGCAGATGCTGCCGAGGCTGTCGGTGGTACTGACCTTCGTGGTGGTGTTGATTGCCGCCATCAGCCTGTTCAGCCACAAGCTGGGGCTGGAGCGTGGCTTGTCGGTGGCGCTGTTCCCGATGGTGATCCTGACCATGACCATCGAACGCCTGTCGATCACTTGGGAGGAACGTGGTGCCAACCATGCGCTGAAAGTGGCGATTGGCACGCTGTTCGCCGCGTCCCTGGCGCACCTGATCATGAGCGTGCCGGAGCTGGTGTATTTCGTGTTCACCTTCCCGGCGATCCTGTTGATTCTGGTGGGCTTCATGCTGGCCATGGGTCGCTATCGCGGCTATCGCCTCACCGAGCTAGTGCGCTTCAAGGCGTTCCTGAAGGCTGACTCTTGATGTTCGGCTTCTGGAAGACCTGGAAGGCCCTGGAAGCGCGGGGGATCATGGGCATCAACCGGCGTAATGCCGACTACGTGCTCAAGTACAACAAGCGCAGCCTGTACCCCATCGTGGATGACAAGATCATCACCAAGGAACGGGCGCTGGCGGCCGGCATCCACGTGCCGGAAATGTACGGGGTGATCTCCACCGAGAAGGAAATCGACAAGCTCGACGAGATTATCGGTGGGCGCAGCGACTTCGTGATCAAGCCCGCCCAGGGCGCCGGCGGGGACGGCATCCTGGTGGTGGCCGACCGGTTTGAAGGGCGCTATCGCACGGTGTCCGGCAAGATCATCAGCCATGAGGAGATCGAGCACCAGATTTCCAGCATCCTCACCGGCCTGTATTCCCTCGGCGGCCACCGCGACCGCGCGTTGATCGAGTACCGCGTGGTGCCCGACCAGATCTTCAAGAGCATCAGCTATGAAGGCGTGCCGGACATCCGCATCATCGTGCTGATGGGCTACCCGGTGATGGCGATGCTGCGCCTGCCCACCCGCCAATCCGGCGGCAAGGCCAACCTGCACCAGGGCGCGATCGGCGTGGGTGTAGACCTGGCCACCGGCCTGACCCTGCGCGGCACCTGGCTGAACAACATCATCACCAAGCACCCCGACACCACCAACGCCGTAGATGGCGTGCAACTGCCCAACTGGGACGGTTTCATGAAGCTCGCCGCCGGCTGCTATGAGCTGTGCGGGCTGGGTTATATCGGCGTGGACATGGTGCTGGACCAGGAAAAAGGCCCGCTGATCCTTGAGCTGAACGCACGGCCTGGGCTGAACATCCAGATTGCCAACGACTGCGGCCTGACGTTGCGCACCCATGCAGTAGAGGCGCGGCTGGAAGAACTCAAGGCGGCCGGGGTGACAGAGACCCCAGAGGAACGGGTGAAGTTCGTGCAGGAGATGTTCGGGCATATTCCGCCCGTGGAAGGCTGATCCGGTCTTCGAACTGTCTATCCCCGACATCCCCTCTAGGAGCAAATCCTACAGGGGACTACAATCCCCCTCCCCCGCGCCATTGGCTGATCCACCCCCGCATGTCGACCTGTTCCGTATACCCGTTGCCCTACCGGGCCAATCCCGCCGAGTTCTTTGCGGTCATTCGCCACGCCCCTGGTGCGGTGCTGCTCGACAGCGGCCGCCCGATGGCTGTTCGCGGCCGGTATGACCTGCTCAGTGCCTGGCCCGAAGCGATCCTGACGGTAGGGCCGGACGAAAGTGGCGGTGATTTCCTGCAACGCTTGCGCAAGAACCTCACGCAGTTGGGTCAAGCGACGTTGCCTGATGGCTATGACTTACCGTTTGCCGGTGGTTTGATCGGTTACCTGAGCTATGACTTTGGTCGGCACCTGGAGCAGGTTTCACACCTGGCCGTGGACGATTTGCATCTGCCCGATGCGCGTTTCGGGCTCTATGCCTGGGCGCTGGTCAGCGATCACCAGGTGCAAACCAGCCAGTTGGTCTTTCACCCTGCGCTGGCCGACAGCGAGCGGCAACGCTTGATCAACGTGTTCAGTCAGGCACAAAACGATGCGCCGACGACCTTCAAGCTTCACGGCCCCATGATCCCGGACCTCAGCGCCGAGGCGTATCACCAGGCCATCATTCGCATCCAGGATTACATCCAGGCCGGCGACTGCTACCAGGTCAACTTTGCCCAACGCTTTCGCGCGCCGTGCATCGGCGATCCATGGGTAGCCTACTGCGCGCTGCGCGAAGCCTGCCCGACGCCGTTTTCCGGGTTCCAGAGTTTGCCCGATGACGGCGCGGTGCTGAGCCTGTCGCCGGAACGCTTTGTGCGCATCAGCGAGCGTCAGGTGGAAACCCGCCCGATCAAGGGCACCCGCCCTCGCGGTTTAACCCCCGAAGAGGATGCCGCCAACGCCGCTGAGTTGCTCGCCAGCCCCAAGGACCGCGCAGAAAACCTGATGATCGTCGACCTGCTGCGCAACGACCTCGGCCGCAGTTGCCGCATCGGCTCAGTGAAAGTGCCGGAGCTGTTCAGCCTGGAAAGCTACCCCAACGTGCACCACTTGGTGAGCAGCGTCACCGGCGTATTGGCCGACGACAAAGACGCCCTCGACCTGATCGCCGGCAGCTTCCCCGGCGGCTCCATCACCGGCGCGCCGAAGATTCGTGCGATGCAGATTATCGACGAGCTTGAACCCACCCGCCGCGGGCTCTATTGCGGCTCGCTGGTGTACCTGGACGTGCGCGGCGAGATGGACAGCTCCATCGCGATTCGCAGCTTGCTGGTCAAGGACGGGCAAGTGTGTTGCTGGGGTGGCGGTGGGATTGTGGCGGATTCAGAGTGGCAGGCGGAGTATCAGGAATCGTTGACGAAGGTGCGGGTGTTGTTACAGACATTGGAAGGTTTGTAGGGCCTGTACCGGCCCTATCGGGGGCAAGCCCCCTCCCACCTTCGACCGCGCCGCGATCAAAGGTGGGAGCTGGCTTGCCTGCGATGGGGCAATCAGTCGCGCCGCATAACTTACAGGCTCAACTGCCGATTCGACGCCTTGATAAACTCTGTCTTCAACTCTTCAAACGTATGCACCGCCGGAAACTGCGGGAATTCGCGAATCACATTGTCCGGCGCATGGAACAGAATCCCGCGGTCAGCTTCACCCAGCATGCTGGTGTCGTTATAGGAATCACCGGCAGCGATCACGCGGTAGTACAGGGTCTTGAATGCCAGCACCGATTGGCGTTTCGGGTCTTTCTGGCGCAGTTGGTAGCTGACCACTCGGTCGTTTTCATCGGTGATCAAGCGGTGGCAGAGCAGGGTTGGGAAACCCAGCTGACGCATCAGCGGCTGGGAGAACTCATAAAACGTGTCGGACAGGATCACCACCTGGAAGCGCTCGCGCAGCCAGTTGACGAACTCGATGGCGCCGTCCAGCGGCTTGAGCGTGGCGATCACGGCCTGGATATCGGCCAGCTTGAGCCCATGCTCGTCGAGGATGCGCAGGCGCTGCTGCATCAGCACGTCGTAGTCGGGAATGTCACGGGTGGTGGCCCGCAGGGACTCAATGCCGGTTTTCTCGGCGAAGGCGATCCAGATTTCCGGAACCAGCACCCCTTCCAGGTCAAGGCAGGCAATTTCCACACGACACTCCTATTAGATGTTGTTAGTTGAGCGAGCAAAAGGACTGCCGAACTCTAGCGACTCAAGCCCGCCGCCGCAACGCGGGACAGATTTTGATACCATCGCCCTCCTAGAGAGCGCTCAGCGCCACTGACCTGTAGGAACCGTCCTGATGAACCAAGCCTTCGACGTCGTTGAACTCGCCACGACTTATGCCAACAAGTCTGCCCAGGACATTCTCAAGCTGGCGTTCAGCCAGTTCGGCGATGACCTGTGGATTTCCTTCAGCGGTGCCGAGGATGTGGTGCTGGTGGACATGGCCTGGAAGCTGAACAAGAACGTCAAGGTGTTCAGCCTCGACACCGGCCGCCTGCACCCCGAGACCTACCGGTTTATCGAGCAGGTGCGTGAGTTCTACAAGATCGACATCGAACTGATCTCACCGGACCCGAGCAAGCTGGAGCCCTTCGTCAAAGAGAAAGGCCTGTTCAGCTTCTATAAGGACGGCCATGGCGAATGCTGCGGTATCCGCAAGATCGAACCGCTGCGCCGCAAACTCGCAGGTGTACGCGCCTGGGCCACCGGCCAGCGCCGCGACCAGAGCCCCGGCACTCGCAGCCAGGTGGCGGCGCTGGAAATCGACACGGCGTTTTCCACGCCGGAACGCACCCTTTACAAATTCAACCCGCTGGCACAGATGACGAGCGAGGAGGTGTGGGGTTATATCCGCATGCTCGAGCTGCCGTACAACAGCCTGCATGAGCGCGGGTTTATCAGCATCGGCTGCGAGCCCTGCACCCGGCCGGTATTGCCACGCCAGCATGAACGTGAAGGCCGCTGGTGGTGGGAAGAAGCCACGCAGAAGGAATGCGGACTGCATGCGGGGAATATCATCAGCAAGGCTTGAGCCTCTGATGCCACCGCCTCTGTAGGAGCGAGCTTGCTCGCGAAAAACGTCAACGATAACGCGTGTTTCCTGAATGAACGCGGCGTCTGTGAGTTTTTCGCGAGCAAGCTCGCTCCTACAGAAAGCGAAATTTCCTTTTTGGTCGGGTGAATCTTGTACACAACCTTGTAACCATAAGTGCCATTTTTGTGTGCAACTTAATATACAACGCACCAAAACGTAACATCTCTCTGCGCCAATGGCGCTGTCTATAAATAGCCCTGCAATTAACAAAAAAATAAATACCTGTTCAAACGGTCAATTTATAACGCTTGTAATTCAGTAATTTATTCTCAAACTATATAAAAACGAAATTAGCCAAGATTTTCATATATCGAAAATTGGCACGCATATGGCTTAGGCATAAGTACGCTTTGTATACAATCAATACAAAACCTACATACACTTTGCCATCCGCCGCTTTGCTGCAGATGCGCTGGAGCCTGCCGGAATGCGTACAAGCCTCTCGAACACCCTCGCACTGGATCTGCCCTCCTCCCCATTAAACCCTGCAGCCGCCGGCCCCGGCCCGCTGGTGCTCAGCCCGCGCCTGCACAACAAGGACCTGGCGCCCACCAAGGTCGAAGGACGACGCTGGGGGCGCTATAGCATCTTCGCGTTGTGGACCAATGACGTGCACAACATCGCCAACTACTCATTCGCCATCGGCTTATATGCATTAGGCCTGGGCGGCTGGCAAATATTGCTGTCCCTGGGGATCGGCGCGGCGCTGGTGTACTTCTTCATGAACTTGTCGGGCTACATGGGGCAGAAGACCGGTGTGCCGTTTCCGGTTATCAGCCGCATCAGTTTTGGCATCCACGGGGCGCAGATTCCGGCATTGATCAGGGCGGTAATTGCGATTGCCTGGTTTGGGATCCAGACCTACCTGGCCTCGGTGGTTTTCCGCGTACTGCTGACAGCCATTCATCCAGGGTTTGCCGATTATGACCACGATTCGATTCTCGGCCTGTCGACCCTGGGTTGGGCGTGCTTTGTGGCGATCTGGCTGGTGCAGTTGGTGATTCTCGCCTATGGCATGGAAATGGTACGTCGCTATGAAGGCTTCGCCGGGCCGGTGATTCTGCTGACCGTGGCTGCGCTGGCCGGCTGGATGTACTTCCAGGCGAACGGGCAAATTGCCTGGTCGATCCGCGAGCCCCTGAGTGGCGGCGAGATGTGGCGCAATATCTTTGCCGGCGGCGCGCTATGGCTGGCGATCTACGGCACCTTGATCCTCAACTTCTGCGACTTCGCCCGCTCTTCGCCGTGCCGCAAAACCATCCAGGTCGGCAACTTCTGGGGCCTGCCGGTGAATATCCTGGTGTTCGCCGCCATCACCGTGCTGCTGTGCGGCGGGCAATTCCAACTCAATGGCCGGGTGATCGAAAGCCCCACCGAAATCATCGCGGCGATCCCCAACACCTTCTTTCTGGTGCTCGGCTGCCTGGCTTTCCTGATCGTCACCGTGGCGGTGAACATCATGGCCAACTTCGTCGCCCCGGCCTTTGTACTGAGCAACCTGGCGCCCAAGTACCTGAACTTCCGGCGCGCCGGGTTGATCAGTGCCTTTGTTGCCGTACTGATCCTGCCGTGGAACCTCTACAACAGCCCGTTGGTGATCGTGTACTTCCTCTCTGGCCTCGGAGCGCTGCTGGGGCCTCTGTACGGGGTGATCATGGTCGATTACTGGCTGATCCGTAAAAGCCAGGTGGACGTGCCACAACTGTATAGCGAAGACCCCCAAGGCATTTATTACTACAGCCGGGGGGTGAACATGCGTGCGGTGGCGGCGTTTATTCCGGCGGCGGTGATCGCCATCCTGCTGGCGCTGCTGCCGGGGTTTGCCAGCGTCTCGCCGTTTTCCTGGTTGTTTGGCGCCGGCATTGCCGGGTTGCTGTACCTGCTGATCGCCAAGCGCCAACCGCACTACGCCGATGTCAGCGGCGAAAGCATTGCCGTCGATAACGTCAGTCATTAAACAAGGACTTTCCATGCGTATCCTCGTGGTCAACGTCAACACCACCGAATCCATCACCGAGACCATCGCCCAGCAAGCACGGGCGGTGGCTTCACCGGGCACCGAGATTGTCGGGCTAACCCCGTACTTCGGCGCCGAATCGGTGGAAGGCAATTTTGAAAGCTACCTGGCGGCCATCGCCGTGATGGACCGGGTAATGGCCTACGACCAGCCCTTTGATGCGGTGATCCAGGCCGGCTATGGCGAACATGGCCGCGAAGGCTTGCAGGAACTGCTCAATGTGCCGGTGGTGGATATCACCGAAGCGGCGGCCAGCACCGCGATGTTCCTGGGGCACGCCTACTCGGTGGTGACCACCCTGGACCGCACTGTGCCGCTGATTGAAGACCGGCTGAAACTCGCCGGCCTCTACCAGCGATGCGCTTCGGTGCGCGCTAGCGGCATGGCGGTGCTGGAGCTGGAAGAAGACCCGTTGGGCGCCATGGAGGCCATCGTGCGCCAGGCGGAACTGGCCATTCGCGATGACAAGGCCGAGGTGATCTGCCTGGGCTGCGGCGGCATGGCCGGGCTGGACGAACAGATTCGCCAGCGCACCGGGGTGCCGGTGGTGGACGGGGTGACGGCGGCGGTGATGGTGGCCGAGTCGTTGGTGCGGTTGGGGTTGTCCACGTCGAAGGTCAGGACGTATGCCACGCCGCGGCCGAAGAAGGTCATCGGTTGGCCGGGCAAGTTCGGGCGGTAGACCGATGCGCCTGCATCGCGGGCAAGCCCGGCTCCCACAGTGATCGCGACCCCATGTGGGAGCCGGGCTTGCCCGCGATGGCCACGACTCGATGTAAGGCCGTGCTCAGATGGCACTGAACCGTTGAGCCAGTTTCTGCTCGGCAAACTGCTCAATAACGAAATCCACAAACACCCGCGTCTTGCCCGGCAGCAATTTATGCTCGGCGTAGTAGATGGAAATATTGCCGTCGTCCACATACCAATCGGGTAACACTCGCACCAACGCCCCGCTGTCCAAGAACGGCACGGCCATCGGCATGCTCACCAGCGCGATACCAAGGCCCTGGGCACTGGCGCAGCAAGCGGCTTCGGAGTCGCTCATGGTCATGGCCGGCTTCAGTACCAGTGGGCTGTGCTCGCGCTCACGATGGGTCAGTTGCCACGAACGCACCCGGCCTGTCTGCGGCGAGCGGATCAAGATGCCGAGGCAGTGCGACAGATCCTCGGGCGCCCGCACCGGCAAGCGTCGCGCCAGGTAATCCGGCGATGCCACCAGCACCCGGTGCGCCGGGGTCAACTTGCGCGCCACCACGCCTTGGGGCAGCTCAAACCCGCCACCGATGGCCGCATCGAAGCCTTGCCCGATCAGGTCGACCTGGCGATTATCGAAGTGCCAGTCCGGGCTTATATCCGGAAAGCGCTGCATGAATTCGCCCAACAACGGCACCACGTACCGATTGCCGAACACTGGCCCCATGCTGACCTTGAGCGTGCCCACCGGCCGCCCTTCGGCACTGGCCAGGTTGGCGACCGCATTCTGAATGGTGGTGAGGCTGCTGCTGACTTCCGCCAGGAACATTTTGCCGGCTTCGGTCAGCGCCAGGCGCCGAGTGCTGCGCTGGAACAGCCGCACACCGAGGCGCGCCTCCAGCTTGGCGACGCTTTTACCCACTGCAGCAGGCGTGAGGCTCAGGTGCCGTGCAGCCTCGGCAAAGCTGCCACCCTCGGCGCTGCGCACAAAGCATTCGATACTTCCAAAGCTTTCCATATGGCCCCACTCTAAACTTTTGGTTTACACAGACTATAGCAACCACGGGCTACCGAGCTGCGCGGGTGAGGTCGATACTCACTCCATCAATTACCTCGGAGATCGACATGACCACACACAACCTCACCGGCAAAGTCGCCTTGATTCAAGGCGGTTCCCGCGGCATCGGCGCCGCCATCGTCAAGCGCCTCGCCGCTCAAGGCGCAGCGGTTGCCTTTACCTACGTCAGCTCAGCCGCCAAGGCCCAAGCGTTGCAGAACGAGGTGATCAGCGAAGGCGGCAAAGCCTTGGCGATACAGGCCGACAGCGCTGATGCCACGGCGATTCGCGCGGCGGTCAACGCCACGGTCGAGGCGTTTGGACGCCTGGATATCCTGGTGAATAACGCTGGCGTGCTGGCCATCGCCCCACTGGACGAATTCAAGCTGGAAGACTTCGACCAGACCTTGGCGATCAACGTACGCAGCGTATTTATCGCCACCCAGGAAGCCGCCAAGCATATGGGCGAAGGTGGCCGCGTGATCAATATCGGCAGCACCAACGCCGAACGCATGCCCTTTGGCGGTGGCGGGCCCTACGCCATGAGCAAGGCGGCGCTGGTGGGGTTGACCAAGGGATTGGCGCGGGACCTGGGGCCACGTGGCATCACCATCAACAACGTGCAGCCTGGGCCGGTGGACACCGACATGAACCCGGCGAACAGCGATTTTGCCGAAAGCCTGATCGGGTTGATGGCGGTAGGTCGGTATGGGCATGTGGAGGAGATCGCCAGTTTTGTGGCGTATCTGGCCGGACCGGAAGCGGGCTATATCACGGGCGCCAGCCTGACCATTGATGGTGGGTTCAGCGCCTGATTTTGCAAAACCGCACACCAAATGTGGGAGCGGGCTTGCCCGCGAAGGCGGTGTGTCAGTGGCACATCTGTCACTGCGCTACCGCTTTCGCAGGCAAGCCCGCTCCCACATTTTTGACCGCGCTGGGTCAGGCCATGGGAGGCAAGCCGTAGGCGGCCAGGTCAAAGTCGGCGAGCTTGCGAATAATCTGGTCAGCATGCTGGTACTTGCTGTCAGCCATCGCCTCATCGGGCACCGCAATAGCGGTCATGTTGGCAGCCTTCGCCGCCGTCACGCCGAACGGCGAGTCTTCGAACACCAGGCAATCCTCAGGCGCCACACCCAAGCGGCGCGCGGCGGTAAGGAAGATGTCCGGCGCGGGCTTGGCGGCGCCGACTTCCGGGTCGTCGGCGGTGACGATGGTGTCGAACAGGCCAAACCATTCACGGTGCAAGGTGGTCTTGTGGCCAAACGAATTACGCGATGAACTGGTGCCCACCGCAATTGGAATATTGTGCGCCTTCAAGTGCCGCACCAACGCCTCGGCACCGGGCATGCCCAGGGCCTTGGGAAAACGCTCGCTCATCAGCGGTTCGCGTATTTCCAGAAACTCGGCGGGCGTGATCGGCAGGTCCAGTGCCTTGACCACGTAATCGGCCAAATCCTGGGCACCGCGCCCGATGATGTGCTGCTTGATGCCCCAGTCGTAGGTACGGCCATAGCGTTCGGCAATGATCTGCGTGACTTCGGTGTAGATGCCTTCGGTATCCAGCAACAACCCGTCCATATCGAAAATCACGGCCTTGATCGGGACAGCGGTACGCGGTGCATTCATCACAACACAACCTTGGGGCGAGGACTAAAAGGATTCAGCACAATAACGGCCCTCGTTGCCTGCAAGCAACCTTCGTGGACCAACCGTTGATTCATACCACGCAACAGTTTTAACCCTCGACGCTGACGGCGGCCAGCTAGGGTTTGAGAGGACAACGTCATGACCCGTCGACACGAATCTGAAAATACCGATTGCAAACCTTATAAAAGACTTATTAACCTCCATGAACTCAATCCAATGGACCCGAAAAGCCGTCAAACAATTGCTTCGGTTGCATTCGTATCATCAGCAATAGGTACGCGATGCCGTGTCCGCTCTTGAACACATGCCCGATGCAATCAACGTCAAGGTGCTGGTTAACCATCCTCACAGCTATCGCTTGCGGGTAGGTCATTACCGGGTCCTTTTCGACTGGGACGGCAGCATCCAGGTCGTCAGCATCCAAGAGGTTAAAAAACGTGACGAGCGAACCTACTGCCGTACAGATCATCCACAATATGCAGGGCGAGCCAGCCTATGTGGTGATTCCCTATGAACACTATGTGGCGCAGCAAAACGATCCAAACCTGATCCCCCATGCGGTAGTCAGCCGCCTGGTGGATGGCGCAACACCTATTCGCGCGTGGCGCGAGCATCTGAGCCTGACCCAGGAAGAAGTCGCCAAACGCCTGGGTATTTCACAATCGGCATTTGCCCAGCAGGAAGCGGTCAGCAAACCCCGCCGCACCACGCGGGAAAAGATAGCCAAAGCGTTCGGTATCAATGCCAGTCAACTGGAGCTATAACGGCGCGCTGCAAAAATTCACGTACCCCTTCACCTCACATCGAGCTCAAACATGCTCTACCGCCTAGCCGCCGACGGCCTCGTGCTGTTCCACCTGGCCTTTATCCTGTTCGTGCTGTTCGGCGGCCTGCTCACCCTGAAGTGGCCCAGGGTAATGTGACTGCACCTGCCCGCCGTTGCCTGGGGCATCGCGGTGGAGGTGCTGCACCTGCCCTGCCCACTCACCCGTTGGGAAAACCTGTTTCGCCACTTGGCCGGGCAGGATGGTTATGGCGGTGGGTTTATCGAGCATTACATTCTGACGATGATCTACCCAGCCGGGCTGACTGCGAATACTCAATTAGTGCTGGGGGCCGTGGTGGTGGTGGTCAACCTCGCCGTGTATGCACGCCTGATCAAACGCAAGTAGGCAGGCAACCCAGGCCAACCAGGGTGGCCTCCACCGCCTGTTCCAGCGGTGTGTGGGGCTCATGGCCGAGCGTCGCGAGCAGGCGCTGGTTATCCAGGCGCAACGGTGTTTGCCACAGGTAGCGCATCTCCTGCATCTCACGCACGGTGACGACAAAAGGCGCCGCCCAGTTCAACAACCACCAGGGAAACGCGCCGACCCTGGGTTGCTGGCCCGTCCTGCGCAGCACCACACGCTGGATCGTCTTAGCCATCTGCGTACCGTCCGCATCCATGTACCCAGCCATATGAAAGCAGGCGAAGGCGCCAAGACTGGCACGACGCTCAATCAACTCAAGCATTGTACGCGCTACGTCCGGCAGATAAGCCCATTGATGGGCCACGCCGTAATCGCCTGGGTAGCGGATGGTGTGCACCGGTTTGCCGGGTTTGACCAAGCCTTGGGCAAACCAGTTATTGGCCACCCTGGCGCCGAAAAAATCCCCAGCGCGCACAATCACCACCCGGGCGCCCTGAGTGGAAGCGGCTCGCAAGCGCTGCTCCATCTGCACACGGATCGCGCCCTTGCGAGTCAGCGGGTGCTGGGGTGAGTCTTCGTGCAGCACAGGGAATGCATCCGGCCCGAAGTTGTAGACCGTGCCGGGCAGCACGACTGTCGCGCCTTCGCAGATGGCCGCCGCAATGGAGTTGTCGATCATCGGCAACACCCACTCGGCCCATTTGCGATAACCCGGCGGATTGACGCCGTGCACGATTACCGCGCAGCCCCGGGCGGCCGCGATCACGTCGTCGCGATTCAGGGCATCGCCTTTTAGCCACGTAAAAACAGGATTTTGGCTGCGAGCCTTGATCAGATCCCGAGTCAACGCCCGCACCTCCCAGCCCGCCGCGCTCAACTGCCGCGCCACTTCGCCACCAATGCCACCGGTTGCACCCAAAACCAGAACCTTGCTCATCACCCTCTCCCACTGTTGGTTGATGAGGGTATGTTGGATGCGGAACAGCTATAGAGGAATTGCCCAAGAGTATCGAGCCGCTATACATTTATGTATGGCTACGAATATCGGTTGGGAGCTTTACCGGTCATTTCTCGGTGTACTCAAGGAAGGATCGCTGTCGGGGGCCGCACGGCAGCTCGGCATCACCCAACCCACGGTAGGGCGGCACATCGCCGCGCTGGAAACGGCGCTGGGCGTCGTGTTGTTCACCCGCTCGCCCTCAGGCTTATTACCCACTACGGTCGCCCACACACTGCGGGCGCATGCAGAAACCATGGCGCGTACCGCCGCCGCCCTTGAACGCGCCGCCTCGTCCCAAGGCGATGAGGTGCGCGGCGTGGTACGAGTATCGGCCAGTGAAGTGGTGGGTGTGGAGGTACTGCCGCCGATCATCACGCAATTGCGCCGGGAACACCCGCACCTGAAGGTGGAACTGGTGCTGACCAACCGCTTGAGCGACCTGCTGCAGCTGGAAGCCGACATTGCCGTGCGCATGGTGCGCCCCAGCCAGGAGCAGCTGCTGGCGCGGCGTATCGGCCTGATCGAAGTCGGCCTGCATGCCCGTGACGATTACCTGCAGCAACACGGCATCCCCCAACACATGCACGACCTCGCCGGCCACTCCGTCATCGGCTTTGATCAAGCCACTGCATTTATCCGCAGCCTGGCAATCAAGGGTTTTGAGCGCAACGCCTTCGCCATCAGTAGCGACAGCGACCTGGCGCAACTGGCAATGATCCGCGCCGGTGCCGGCATCGGTGGGTGCCAGGTACAACTGGCCCAGCGCGACCCACGTCTGCGCCGAGTGCTGCCTGACGGCTTCGCGTTTAAAATGGACACTTGGGTAAGCATGCACGAAGACCTGCGCAACAGCCCACGCTGCCGGGTGACATTCGATGCAC
>NZ_WKCD01000439.1:0-2804 GCF_021606625.1 Pseudomonas sp. PA-4-8C | reverse complement strand
TGTCGTACAGCAGGCCGACACGGGTTTCGCCCAGTTCGAAAAACTCCAGGTAGTTGGGGCTGACGTGGTCCAGGTAGCACACGCCGAGGTCCAACTGGTTGGTGCCCAGGGCTTCGATGATTTTGTCCGAACTCATGGAGGTGAGGCTGAACTTGAGTTCCGGGAAGCTGTGGGACAAGCCCTGGATGAAGCTGATCGGGTTGAAGCCGCTCAGGGGCACCAGGCCCAGGCGCAGGTTACCGACTAACTGGCCGCGACACGCAGCGGCTTCGGCGAACAGGCCGTCGTGGGCGGCGAGTAAAGTCCTGGCCCAGGCAAGCACGCGTTCGCCGGCCTGGGTGAAGCCTTCGAAGCGTTGGCCGCGGGTCACCAGTTCCAGGCCCAGTTCTTCCTCCAGGTTGCGCAGGCGCATCGACAGGGTGGGCTGGGTGATGTTGCAGCGGGCGGCGGCCTGGCCGAAATGGCGGGTCTGCTCCAGCGCGATCAGGAATTTAAGTTGTTTGATGTCCATGAAGGCACCTGCCTGGAAATAAGTGAACGGTCATGATTGGCGCAAGTGCCTGAAATCCACGGGATGGAGCCGATGATCGCATTGTAACGACCGGCACGTCCAAGTGCCCTTGCCACCGTGCGGCTGCATTGTTCCATTTTTGAGATGGAGCGGCCCGTTTCAGCCACTACCTAACCCTGAACGCGATGATTAAGGTGGTTCCACTGTTTTTTTGGGTGGGCCTGCTGACACACGTCCAGGTCGTTGCCCAAGCGTGTCTGTACAGGAAGTGCAGGCACGGCCGGGCGCAGTTCCGGCGCACACGCCAGGGAGGTATCGCCAAGCAAGAGGAAATGCAAATGACTGCATCAGGTAACGCTGCAAACTTCAATGGTCAAAAGCCGACGATTGACCCCGCTGACACCGCCATGTTGCTGATCGACCACCAGAGTGGTCTGTTCCAGATCGTCAAGGACATTGATGTTCCTCAATTGCGCGCCAACGCCATCGCGCTGGCCAAGGCCGCAACCCTGCTGAAAATACCGGTTATCACCACCGCTTCGGTGCCGCAAGGACCCAACGGCCCGTTGATCCCGGAAATCCACGAAGCCGCGCCGCACGCCCAGTACGTGGCCCGCCGTGGCGAAATCAACGCGTGGGACAACCCGGAGTTTCATGCCGCCGTCAAAGCCACCGGCAAGAAGACCCTGGTGATCGCCGGCACCCTGACCAGCGTGTGCCTGGCGTTCCCATCGATTGCGGCGGTGCATGAAGGCTACAAGGTGTTCGCGGTGGTCGATGCCTCGGGCAACCACTCCAGGCTGGCCACCGACCTGACCGTTGCACGCCTGGCCCAGGCCGGCGTGGTGCCGATCGACATCATGGGCACGCTGTCGGAGTTGCAAGGCTCCTGGAACCGCCCGGATGCCCAGGAGTGGGCCAACGTCTACACCCAGGCCATGCCGCACTACCAGCTTCTCATCGAGAGCTACGTCAAGGCTCAGGAAGTGGCAAACAACCACGAAGTACTAGACTCACAGCGCAAGTAAACACGCTGGGTTCTTTACGGGGCGCCCACTCGGGGCGTCACCTTCTTTATCAGGAGTACCACGATGTCTACACCTTACGTTCGCTTGGACAAAGACAACGCCGCTGTGCTGTTGGTCGACCATCAGGCCGGCTTGCTGTCACTAGTCCGTGACATCGACCCGGACAAATTCAAGAACAACGTGCTGGCCCTGGCTGACTTGGCCAAGTACTTCAAGCTGCCGACCATCCTCACCACCAGTTTCGAAACCGGCCCCAATGGCCCGCTGGTGCCCGAGCTCAAGGCACTGTTCCCGGATGCGCCGTACATTGCGCGCCCAGGCCAGATCAACGCCTGGGACAACGAAGACTTCGTCAAGGCCATCAAGGCCACCGGCAAGAAGCAATTGATCATTGCCGGCGTCGTGACTGAAGTGTGCGTGGCGTTCCCGGCGCTGTCGGCCCTGGCCGAAGGCTTTGAAGTGTTCGTGGTCACCGACGCCTCCGGCACTTTCAACGAACTGACCCAGCAGTCCGCCTGGGCCCGCATGTCGGCCAACGGCGCGCAACTGATGACCTGGTTTGGCCTGGCCTGTGAGCTGCACCGCGACTGGCGCAACGACATCGAGGGCTTGGGGACGTTGTTCTCCAACCACATTCCGGACTACCGCAACCTGTTCACCAGCTACAACGCGTTGACTGAAGGCAAGTAAGCCCGAGCATGGGGGCTGTGCTGCGACAGGCAGTCCTCATTTCAACCTAGCACCAGGTGCGTTCAGATGAGCATGAACCGGTTTCCAGCTAACGACCTGTTATGAATTGGGCGCAGCTTTTGACCAAAGGTTGTGTCTCGGTCCGCAGGCCTTGGCAGCCCGCTTGAGCCGTTTATGCAGCCCCTGATCAACTATTTCAAAGTGGTGTTCAATCCAGGTATGGGCGCGCTGCTATTTGCGTTGCGCACCGTTGCAGCTGGATTGTTGACCTTGTACCTGGCCTTCATCTTCGACCTAGACCAGCCAAAATGGTCAGTGATGGCGGTGATTATCGTCAGCCAACCCTTGGGTGGCATGGCGTTGCAGCGTAGTTTTTCACAGATTATCGGCACCCTGGTCGGCGCGGCAGTGGCGGTGCTGATCATGGGCGGTTTCCCCCCAGGACCGGTCCCCTTCATTGTTTTCTCTGTCTCTTATTCTAATCTGACGCTGCTGCCCGAATCCGTCGAGGCGTTCTTCTTTTTCATTCTGATCTAGTTAGGTAACACTATCGATATGAGTGAAATATTATGGGA
>NZ_WKCD01000438.1:0-2829 GCF_021606625.1 Pseudomonas sp. PA-4-8C | reverse complement strand
CGTCGGCTGTCAGTCCGTCACGGGAGCAAGCTCCCTCGCCACAGGTCCAGCGTCACACCAAAGATGTGTAGAAACCTATGGCCATCGCAGGCAAGCCAGCCCACAGAAGAATGCCAGCAACCCGGAATCAGAAGGTCAACGTGCTTGAAACCGACACCTGCCGCGCATCACCAATAGACACGAACTGCGTATTCACCGAAGAGGTGTAATAGGTGCGGTCGAACAGGTTCTTCACATTGAGCTGAAACTTGACCTTCTGCCCATCAAGTTGCGTGTCGTAGCTGGCAAATACATCCGCCACGGTATAGCTCGGCAGTTCAAAGCTGTTGGCCGCATCCCCAGCGCGCTCGCCCACATAGCGCGCACCGGCGCCGACCCGCAGTTGATCGCCCCCCAGAAGAGTGCCGAAGTCATACACAGCCGACAGCGAGCCGGTGTTTTTCGCCACATTCTGCAGGCGCTTGCCTTTGAGCGTCGGGTCGTCGGTGACCTCGGCATCGGTGTAGGCATAGCTGCCGATCAGGCTCCACTTGTCGGTCAACTGGCCGCTGGCATCCAGCTCCAGGCCACGGGAGCGCACCTTGCCCGCCACGCTGTAGACCGAGGTCAGGCCCTCGCCCACCTGCACCAACACGTTGCGCTTATCGATCGTGAACAACGCTGCGCTGGCGGTGATACGCCCCGGCAGGTCGAACTTGGTGCCCAGCTCCCAGGCCTTGGATTCTTCAGGGTCGAGGCTGCCATCCAGCACGGTTTTGTTGGCCAGTGGCGCAATGGTGGAGTTGGGCTTGAACGACTCGGTGTAGCTGCCGTAGAACGACAGTTCATCGGTGTAGCGGTACACCAGCCCGGCCCGCGGCACCCATTTTTGGCCATTGCCATCGGTGTTGGCGGTGAACGGCACGCCTTTGCCGGCGTATTGATCGTACATTTGATAGCGCGCCCCACCGACCAGAATCCACTGGTCGTTGAGATGAATCGCATCCTGGAAGAACAGCGAGTCGCTGCGCAGCAGGTCCGTCTGGTTGCTGTCCGGCGCGCTGACGTTGGAGCCCGCCACTTCGTTGCCGTACACCGGGTTGTTGTAATTGAAGACACCGCGCGGAGCCTGGCGGATCAGGTCGGCGCGGTAGATCTTGCGGTACTCGTCGTCCAGGCCGAATACCAGGTCGTGTTGCATACCCGCCACATTCAGCTTGCCTTCAAGGCTTGCGGTTGCGAAACGGTCGGTGGTCAGCGCGCCCTGGGTGCCATCCATGCTGCGGGTCAGGGTGCCGTTGGGGTTGACCTTGACCACGCGCACCTGGCTGGCGTCGTAGGTTTCGCGGTTCCAGCTGTAGCCGAAGTGGGCTTTCCAGTCGTCATTCAGGTCGTGGTCGACGGTCAGGCGATACAGGTCGGAGCGCCCTTCCATATTGTTGAACGGCTCATCCAGGCGGCGGGTCGCGGGGATATTCAGCGGGTGGCGGGTCTTGGGGTCGATGGCAGTGCCACGGTCAAAGGGCGAGAGAAACCCGCGGTGTTCATAGGCGACAACCACCTGGGTGGTATCGCCGTACCAGGCCAGGGACGGCGCCACCAGCGTCTCGCGGTGGGTACCGTAGTTGCGCCAGTAGTCTTCGTCTTCATGGTCAACGATCAGGCGATAGGCCAGGCCGCTGTCACCGAGGGGGCCGGTGGTGTCGAGGTTGCCGCCGCTGCCGTTCTTGCCGCTGCCGAAGGTTGAACCGCGCGCGGTCAGGGCCGTGGACTGCACCAGTTCGGGCTTTTTGCTGACGATATTGACCACGCCACCCGGGTCCTGGATGCCGTACAACAGCGACGACGGCCCCTTGAGCACTTCGACGCGATCAGCGGTGGCGTTCAACGCCCGGCCCTGCACCACGGGCATGCCGTCCTTCATGATCGAGCCATTACGGTTGTCGCCAAAGCCACGCAGCATCACCGCGTCCTGGGTGCTGCCGAGGGTGTTGGACTGGGTAATACCACTGATATTGCCCAGGGCGTCATCCAGGTTACGCGGCTGTTGATCGCGCAATACTTGGGCGGGCACCACATTTACGGTTTGCGGGGTTTCCAGCAGCAGGCCATGGGAGCGCATCACCGAACTGGTGGGCGGTGGCTGGTAGCTGGTGCTGGCTTGGGTGGGGTCGATGCCGCTGATAGTGGTAGCGCCCAGGTTGACCGCGCCATCGGTGGGCACCGGTTCCAGCGCCAGGGTACGGGCGTCGATCTGGCGAAAGGTGAAGCCGGAACGGCCCAGCAGACGTTGCAGGGCCTGGGTCGCGCTCATCTGCCCGCTGACCGCCGGGGCGTTGATGCCGTAGGGCGCTTCATCGGTGTAGATCACACTGATCCCGGTAACCCGGCTGAAATCGCTCAACGCCTGGGGCAACGGCTTGGCCGCCAGGGCAAAATTGAACTGGGCACTTTGCTGCTCCTGCGCCTGCGCCATGGCCAGGGGCAATAAGACCAGCCCCGACACCGTGAATACCGAGGCTCCCAGCCACTGTTTGACCCAACCGCCCGCCGTCGATTTCATGCTGTGAGCACCCGTGTAGAAAACGCTGTTAATGCGAATTGATCGCAGTTTCATGCACTACACGGATGGGCCGGCGATTTACCTCACCTCTGCTGGCAATTATTTTTTATTTATTTCACAGACCCCTGTGGGAGCGGGCTTGCCCGCGAATGCGGAGTGTCAGCCAATGAATTTTTAACTGAACCACCGCTATCGCAGCAAAGGTATCTACACAACTTTGGGCGCTGTAGCCAAAACGGTAACCACGATGCGAAGCGAGCCGCTCTTGATCTTGATCTGCTTGTGAT
>NZ_WKCD01000437.1:0-2829 GCF_021606625.1 Pseudomonas sp. PA-4-8C | reverse complement strand
AATCAGATCCATTTTATCTTCTGGGATCTATTTTGCAGACAGGTGCAAGATCGATTGGCCGGACGTCATATCAAGGACAAGCGATACAAGCATCCTCACTGGAATCTCAAGGAAGTTCAAGCCTCTGTACCTACTCCCAAGTTGGTTGACCTTATGCCGTTGCTCGATCTTCCTATGCACGAGGCGATGCGACTATTCATCGACCCGAGCTCTCACCCATCACATATTGGCTACCTCACAATAATAAATTGTTTCTATTACAACACTGATGCCCGTACAGCTTTCAACAAGGCCATCAAAGATGTTGAGAAACTGATTCTAAATGCTGCTACTCAGCTTGTTGCGCGCAAAGGTGGTAAAATCACACTTTTTGGGCGAAGTGTCTGGCTAGATACCCTACTGCGTTACTTGGGTCAATCGGGGCTTCTAAAACTCGAAGCGGTGGGCATTCACGTTATCACCTTTAACTCGCAGATCGGCCACACTCGAAATCTGACGTCAGGCGCCGATCCTATAGCCAAGCTAACAGTTCCGATCTATGTCTCCGACGACGCGCAGAAGAGTAGCATACCTTTCCACTTCCTCCAACATTTGAATATTAAACAACTGGACTCAATGCAGCGCGTAGCATGGGAAGCCAGTTGTGCAAACCTCATCACTAAAAGAAATGAAACACCGCAATCCTTGCATAATGAAAACTATAGATTGATCGAAGCTATGCACACGCTTGGGCTAGAGAACAGGGATATAGAACTTGGCCCATATGGCTACCCTACAATTTCTGGAATCTTGAAGTTACTCGAAAGCGTTTAATAGTTTTTGCATATCCTTCAGCAAGGTCAACGCCGGGCAGCTTGGAAATCATGGCTTTTGCTAGTTTGATCAATTAATTAAGCACTGCATCAACTAGCATCGCCAGACCAGGCAGCTAACCGCAAGAGGCAGAACACTTCAGCGAGTTCAAACGGCAACTGATTTTTGACTGACAGCCTAAAAAAATTAGTGAACTGTTTATGGATATATTTAAAGTGGTCAGCGCGGGCTAGGTGATCCAAGCCAGTCCATGCAGGCTAGCAAAACTTTTCAATCATTATTCTTATGAAGCTCAACCACAGCGGCAGCGCCAAACTTACTCGAGAAGTTTATACAACCTTATCCCCCCTAAACCGCACCAACAGTATGTTATTATTGGAATAATAAAATTAAACCATCGCACCACAAGGGATCCGGCGCGACCTCCCCGGATCCTGCGCACCCGCAGAACCATTCACATATATACAGCTAACTCTGTATACACGTCTCGGGGTTTCAGTTACCTATGACCGGAAGAACGGCGATCTATTTTACCCGGACGGTCAATCAAAGATCTCGACGACCCCCACTATTTCCCCACTAGTCTCGGTTACCGCCAAAGCTTTAATTTTATTATTGATCATATAAGCTTCCGCCTCAGATAATTGGCCGTCCTTGTGAATAGTATGTGGCCTCTCAGACATGAAACATTTGACCGTCTCACGAATAACGCCCTCGTTTTCAAGCAGCGCTCGACGCAGATCGCCATCGGTGACGATACCGACGAGCTTTCCCTGGTCCATTACTATAGCCATGCCCAGGCGGCTTTGAGTCATTACCATCAGACAATCATGAAAGCTGGTGTGAGGCGATACTGCTGGCGCAGGCGAGTGCATGACGTCTTTAACCCGGGTCAATAGCTTCCGGCCGAGGCTTCCACCGGGATGGTACCGGGCGAAGTCCATGGCCTTGAACTGGATGGCCTCAATAAGGGCCACTGCCAATGTATCGCCCATGGCCATGGTTGCCAGCGTTGAGGTCGTCGGCGCCAAATTGTTAGGGCACACTTCGCGCTCAACGGATACATCCAGCCAGATATCGGCATGCTTGGCCAGTGTGGATTTGCCGTTGCCGGCCATTGCGATGATCTGGTTGCCAAACGACTGCAAACTCGGAATGAGTTTGATCACCTCTTCAGTCTCGCCGCTGTAGCTGATGAGGATCAGTACATCAACCGGTTTAAGCATGCCCAGGTCACCGTGGAACGCTTCTGCTGGGTGCAAAAAGAAACTCGGGGTGCCGGTCGAGGCAAAAGTGGCCACCATCTTTTTACCAATGAGTCCGGACTTCCCCATACCACAGACCACGACGCGGCCCTTGCAACCGAGTATCAACTCAATTGCGCGTTGAAACTCCTCGCCTAAACGGTCTGCAATAGCACTTACCGCAGTTGCTTGAGCCCGCAGTGCTTCTTTGGCGATCTGAAGGTGATTCATATTCCTCCGTAATGAATTGATTGATGCGTAAGCGGGCATGCTACGGTCTAAAACGGCCCTGTGCAAAGCATGCTCAGTGACTGGGTTTTGGCGGTAGGTCCGCCATCAGTTGAAAACGTCCGCCTTGATCTTGTCCATCAGGTACACCGAGCCGTGTTTGCTAAGATGGCCAAAGTCGACCACAGGGAGATCAGTGACGTCGTCGCCAAGACGACTCAAGCAGGCTTGCGCCTTGCAAAAAACGTCCAAGGCCGAGATATAGGATGCGCCGATGGCAGGTACGCGCGCTTTGAAGAAACTGTCCCAAGCCATGACTTGTGGGTTCAGCCCATACTCCATGTATTCCGGAGGCAACTGCTTGTATTGCGTCCAATAATCCAGGACCTTAGAGTTCAGATTGCCATTCCAATGCGGTACCGGGCCAATCACCACCACCTTGGTCGATGGCGATGCTGCAGTTATTTTCGCCACCGTATCGCCAAGCAGTGCCAATGCCTGATTTTGCTCGTGAGGAGCGTTGCTGCCAAATACCAGCCAACTC
>NZ_WKCD01000436.1:0-2833 GCF_021606625.1 Pseudomonas sp. PA-4-8C | reverse complement strand
GGGGATCCTCAAGGGCGTTTTGCCGATCAAGCGCCTGCTGGTCAATGATCCGGAGAAGAAAGTTGCTGACCTGATGGCCAGCGATACCGTGAGCTTCCATCCGGACGAAGATGCCTACGACGCGGCCCAGGCGTTCGAGCGTTACGACTTGATCTCGGCTCCGGTAGTGGATAAGAACGGCAAGTTGATCGGTCGTCTGACCATCGATGAAATCGTCGACTTGATCCGTGAGGAAAGTGAAACCGAAGTCCTCAACATGGCGGGTTTGCGTGAAGAGGAAGATATTTTCGCGTCGGTCTGGCGTTCACTGCATAACCGCTGGGCCTGGCTGGCTATTAATCTGATTACCGCGTTTAT
Source organism: Pseudomonas sp. PA-4-8C (assembly GCF_021606625.1). Lineage (NCBI taxonomy): Bacteria > Pseudomonadati > Pseudomonadota > Gammaproteobacteria > Pseudomonadales > Pseudomonadaceae > Pseudomonas > Pseudomonas sp. PA-4-8C. Next base: position 2,476 of record NZ_WKCD01000436.1, on the reverse strand, counting down.
CGCTTCTCGCGTGATCGGGTTGTTTGAAGGCTCCATCGAGAAGCTGGTGGCCTTGGCGGCGTTGATGCCGATTGTGGCGGGTATTGGCGGTAACTCCGGGAACCAGACCATCACCATGATCGTGCGCGCCATGGCGCTGGATCAGGTCAGTACTGCCAATTCCTCACGGCTGCTGCGTAAGGAACTGGCGGTAGGCCTCATAAACGGATTGGTGTGGGGCGGTGTGATTGGCGTGGTGGCTTACTTGCTCTACGGCAGTTGGTCCCTGGGCGTGGTAATGACTGCGGCCATGACCCTTAACCTGTTGCTGGCGGCCTTGATGGGGGTATTGATTCCCATGACCCTGGCGCGTCTAGGTCGCGATCCTGCCATGGGTGCCAGTGTGATGATCACGGCCATGACTGACAGTGGTGGTTTCTTCATCTTCCTGGGCCTGGCAACGATCTTCCTGCTCTGACCCTTCCAGCGGGGGCAAATCTGCCCTCGCTTTGCTTCTTATTCCCAAACTCCAGGCAAAAAAAGCCAGCACATGGCTGGCTTCGGCTTTCAGGTGTCAATCAATTGGCTTCTGCGGCCGCCTCCACGTCATGCGCGATAAGCGAGACGAGAGCATTTTGCTGGCGGTGGGAGAGCTGACGAAAACGCTGCAGCAGTTCGCGTTCGTGCAGTGACAGCTCGGGGCTGTCCAGGCGCATGCTCAACTCTTCACCCAAGGCACCTTCCTGAATAAGGCTTTGTTCCAGGCGTGCGATGATTTCGGAGTTCATGCTGCGGTGATGATTGCGAGCCACCTCGGCAATGCGTTCCCGCATTCCGTCTGGCAGACGTACGACGAATTTGTCAGCCGTACGGCTGGAATAAATTGCCTGTTTCAATGGGCGCATATATTTAACCGGTTAGTTCAGGGGAGCGGTTTCTGGAATTGGCCGCAAGATGAGTGTTAAGACAAGGCTCACGACCAAAGTTCAACCCGAATTGCAAAGAGGCCGCATCATGCCTCAGATTTGACATTTCATTGGCGTCAATTCTGTGACAAATATTGAACCGCCTACAGGCTTTATGCCAGTACTGATTTGCGTTTTTGCGGACTGGTTAGAAAAAATCCTGTGACTGCAGCGAAGCTCGTCAATCTTCGCTCAAGCCTATACGGCATCTGGGTTGAAGGGCGCCTGTCCTACAGCGATATGGCCTTTTGCCCTCAAGCTGAAGGTTAGTAGCTGTTCGCCTATTTACGAGTGCCAGGCGACATAAGGTAGGGGAGGGAGATGGGGAAGGGCGGGATTAGCGCAGGAGCGGATCGAATTTGATTCGGCGACCCTTGATGAGCGTCAGTACCAGTAGACTACCCAGCACGGCGCTGGCGACGAAGGCTAGGGTTTGAGTTTGTTGTGATGTAGCTCCCAGGCCTAGCGCAACAGATAGGAGCATCAGGCACAGAAACAACCAGGCAGATTTCGACATGAATAGTGTTCTCAGAAAACCCAGTGCTCGGCCGCTGGCGCTGATTGTGTATCTTGGGTCAGGCGGATGGGAGACTGGGGGTTTGCAGTCATCAGTGCCAACTGAGGGCGCTGTTGCAGGTGGTGGGGAATGGCTTGGCTGATTTGCGCGCCGTCTTCAGTACTGGTCGGCTGAAAATGAAACGTCACCACAGTAGCCAGTGCCACAGCGTTCAGTGCTAGTAGAAGGGCGCTGTTCATCATCATAGTCTCCACGGTGCCTGGAACGATTGGTTTTGTGTTTATGACTTTGCAGATGTCGTGCCAATCTATTATTCCAATAAAAACAACGAGTTAAGCTTGTTTTTTGAGGGCGCAGGGTTGCAGTTTGCAATGATGGCATATTGGCGCAGTGCAATTTGCACGATGACGGTGAAAGTCGTGGCATGCTGAATGAGGCTATGAACGTACGCGCAAGGATTGGCCTACAGTCAAAATGCCAACGGACGACATGACAAAACCAGCCTCGGCCGTTAAGATGCACGCCGTCTGTCGCAAGCCCTTCAGGGTAAGCGTTTGGCATTTGTCCCAGTAGCTCAATTGGATAGAGCATCCCCCTCCTAAGGGGAAGGTTGGCCGTTCGAACCGGCCCTGGGACACCATCTCTGTAAAGCTATCCCCTCCTCGTATTTGTCGGTCTCAACAACAGTCATCCTTGTTCCTCGCTTGTGCGGGATCCCGCCGCGCTTCTTTCGGTTGTGATCCAGATGCATTGGCGTGGGTGGGGATAATTCGCGTCCCTAGGTTGTGCGCTCCTTCTATATAGAGAGGCGGTGGGTACCCTGGTTTTTATAGGCGAGTAAGTGTTTCGCTTTTTTTAAGATAAGGGGGTTGACGTTCATGGCGATCCCTGTAGAATTCGCCTCCCGCTTACGAGAGATCGCAAGCGCAAGTGGTTGAAGTTGTTGAAGAAATCTTCGAAAACTTCTGAAAATAACCACTTGACAGCAAATGAGGCTGCTGTAGAATGCGCGCCT
>NZ_WKCD01000435.1:0-2866 GCF_021606625.1 Pseudomonas sp. PA-4-8C | reverse complement strand
CTCCTCGCTACTGCGCTGCGCCGCCACCACCGCCACCGAAACCGCCGAGGGCCTCAAAGGCACCCGGCGCGACATGGCCTGTTCCACCGCTCACCTGATCGACATGGCCCGCACCCTCGCCGACCGCGCGCTGGATTGCCTGCAACCCAACCCCACTAACGCCCCATAACCCCTGTGTAGGAGCGAGCTTGCTCGCGAAAAACTCACGGGCGCCGCGTTTATCCAGGAAGCCCGCGTTATCGTTGACGTTTTTCGCGAGCAAGCTCGCTCCTACAAATAACCATCGCGTCGGCCATGAGTCCGCGTGCACTTTTACAGGTAAACTCCCCTCCTTTTCATCTTCTCCACGGAGTTCGCCTTGCGTCTGTTTCATACCTCCGACTGGCACCTCGGGCAAAACCTCCACGGCCAGGAACGCGACTTCGAACACGCCTGTTTCCTTGAATGGCTGCTGGGCCAACTCAAGGCCCAGCGCCCGGATGTGCTGTTGATCGCCGGCGATATCTTCGACACGGTCAACCCGCCGCTCAAGGCCCAGGAGCGCCTGTATGACTTCATCATCAGCGCCCACGAACAGCAACCGACACTGACCATTGTGATGATTGCCGGCAACCATGACTCCGGCTCGCGCATCGAACTGCCGGCCCCGCTGATGCGCCGCCTGCGCACCCATGCACTGGGCCGGGTGTTATGGCTGGACGACGGGCAACTAGATGCCGACCGCCTGCTGATCCCGCTGCCCAATGCCAAAGGCAAGATCGCCGCCTGGTGCCTGGCACTGCCCTTCCTGCGCCCGGCGGAAGTCACCGGCGCACAGCTGGGCGATGATTACCTGCGCGGCATCGGTCAAGTGCATGAATGGCTGATCGCGGCCGCCAATGCCAAGCGCAACAAAGGCCAAGCGTTGATAGCCATCAGCCATGCGCACATGGCCGGTGGGTCGGTATCCGAAGACTCCGAACGCAGCCTGATCATCGGCAATGCCGAGGCACTGCCTGCCACACTGTTCGACCGAAGCGTGGCGTATGTGGCCCTCGGCCATTTGCACAAGCCGCAAAAGGTCAATGGCGAGGAGCGCATTCGCTACAGCGGCTCGCCAATCCCCCTGTCGTTCTCCGAAATCGGCTACAAGCACCAGATTCTCGACGTGACGTTCCAGGGCGAAAGGTTGGTGGGCTGCGAACCGATCCTGATTCCCCGCTCCGTCAACTTGCAACGCCTGGAAGCCGCGCCCCTGGCCGATATCCTCAAGCAACTCGGTGAACTGCCCGACATCGACCTGCTCGCCGAAACCCAGCGCCACCCTTGGCTGGAAGTGCGCGTGCGCCTCGACGAGCCGCAACCAGACCTGCGTCAACAGATCGAAACCGCGTTGCAAGGCAAGGCCGTGCGCCTGGTGCGTATCGCCGCCGAATATGCCGGCACACGCGGCAGCGCAGAGGCAGGCGATGCGCAACTGATCGAACTCGACCAGCTCACGCCCCAGGAACTGTTCAGCCGCGCCTGGCAGGACAGCTACGGCAGTGAAGTGGATGAACAGACCTTGAAGGACTTCGCCGTGCTGCTCCAGGAAGTGCAACAGGAGGGCGAACAGCCATGAAGATTCTCGCCATCCGCTTGAAAAACCTCGCCTCCCTGGCGGGCCCGTTCGAAATCGACTTTACCGCCGAGCCGCTGGCCAGTGCGGGCCTGTTCGCCATCACCGGGCCAACTGGCGCGGGTAAAAGCACCCTGCTCGATGCGTTGTGCCTGGCGCTGTTTGGCGCGGTGCCGCGCCTGGGTGACACCGGCCAGGCCAAGATGCCGGATGCCGACACGGATATTTCCATCGGCGACCCGCGCACCCTGATTCGACGCGGCACCGGTGGTGGCTATGCCGAGGTGGATTTTGTCGGTGTCAGTGGCCGTCGCTACCGTGCGCGCTGGGAAGCCAACCGTGCCCGCGACAAAGCCAGCGGCAAGCTGCAGAACAGCCGGCAAAGCCTGATCGACCTGGACAGCGACCAACTGCTGGCCAGCCAGAAAACCGAGTACAAGACCCAACTGGAATTGGCCCTGGGCCTGAACTTCGAGCAGTTCACCCGTGCGGTGCTGCTGGCGCAAAGCGAGTTCAGCGCCTTCCTCAAGGCCAATGACAATGAGCGCAGCGAACTGCTGGAAAAGCTCACCGATACCGCGCTGTACACCCAGCTGGGCCGCCGTGCGTTCGACAAGGCCAAAGAGGCCAAGGACGCCCACAAACAGCTGCAGGACCAAGCCACCGGCGTGGTGCCCCTGGCCCCCGAAGCCCGCGCCGAGCTGGACCAAGAGTTGGCCGAGGCCCAGCAACAGCTCAAGACCCAGCAAGCCCAGCTCAAGCAGTTGGAGTTGCAGCACACCTGGCTCAAGGAGCTGCGTGAATGGCAGGAGCGCCATCAACACGCAGTGGAGCAACTGCAACGCGACGAACAGACCTGGGCCAGCCAAGGCCAGCAACGCCAGGACCTGAGCCTGCTGGAGCAGTTGGCACCGCAACGCCATCACTTCCTGCGCCAGGCAGAACTTGGCACCTTGCTGACGCCGCTGGCGGCACAAATTGCCCAGCACCTGGAGCAACAAACCGCCCTGCACTCCCGCCAGGAACAGGCGCAACACCAGCAAGTGGCCGCCCAGGCAGCACTGGCCGAGGCCCTGAAACACCAGGCCGACGCCGCCCCCCTGCTGCGCCAGGCCATCGAGGAGCAAAACACCCTCGCCCACGTGAGCCGCGAACTGGCCAAGCGCAACGAGGAAAAACACCAGCACGAAAGCGCCTGTACCGAAGGCCAGGCCCTGCTCGACGGCTTGCAACACACGCAGGCCCAAGTCACCGAGCGCCTGCAGCGCC
>NZ_WKCD01000434.1:0-2878 GCF_021606625.1 Pseudomonas sp. PA-4-8C | reverse complement strand
ATTTACCGCCCTGCCCCCGCCACCTAAATTTCCCCCGCCATCGCTCGTTCTTCCCTGATAGCAAAGGCCTCAACTGACTGAGATGGCAATGACAAAATCACGTTCGAAAAAGGCGCTGTATATCGGCCTGCCGCTGGCCCTGGCTATCGGCGCCGGGGCGGGCTTGCTGGTCTGGGATCAGTGGTTCAAGGGCAACGCCGGCTACCCGCTGGAGGTGATCAAGCAGGCCAATGAAATGCAGGATCGCCTGTTGTCATTCGACAGCCACATCACCCTGCCCCTGGATTTCGGCACGGCGGGCAACGAGGCCGACAAGGATGGCAGCGGCCAGTTCGACCTGGCCAAGGCCGCCCGCGGGCGATTGTCGGGCGCCGCGCTGACGATATTCGGCTGGCCGGAAATCTGGAACGGCGCGAACGCCCCGCACAAGCCCACCGACGGTTTTGTCGAAGAGGCCCGCCACGAGCAGGAAGTGCGCTACAAGATCATCTCCGGCATGGTGCGTGACTTTCCCAACCAGGTGGGCATCGCCTATACCCCGGACGATATGCGACGCCTGCACGGCGAAGGCAAGTTTGCGATCTTTATCAGCATGCTCAACGCCTACCCCCTGGGCAACGACCTGAACCAGCTGGACTTATGGGCCGCACGTGGCATGCGCATGTTCGGCTTCAGCTACATCGGCAATAACGCCTGGTCCGACTCGTCGCGCCCGCTGCCGTTTTTCAATGACTCCCCCGACGCCCTTGAAGGCCTGTCGCCGATCGGCCAGCAAGCGGTGCATCGCCTCAATGACCTGGGGGTGATCATCGACGTGTCGCAGATGTCGACCAAGGCCCTGGAACAAGTCGCGCAGTTGAGCCGTACGCCGATGGTGGCGTCCCACTCGGCGCCACGGGCATCGGTGGACATCCCGCGCAACCTCAGTGACAAGGAACTGCAACTGATCAAGAACAGCGGCGGCGTGGTGCAAGTGGTGGGCTTCCCCGCCTACCTGCGGCCCTTGAGCCAGCCGACCCAGGACAAGCTCAACGCCCTGCGCGCACGCTTCGACCTGCCGCCACTGCCCAATCTGGCCATGGCTCTGATGCCCGGCGACGCGATCATTGCCGCCTGGCCCGAGCAACGCTTCGGCCAGTACGCCAGCGCGCTGTACGGCATCCTCGAGGAAGAACCCAAGGCCACCCTCAAGGACCTGGGCGACGCCATCGACTACACCGTGCGCAAGATCGGCATCGATCATGTCGGTATTGCCTCGGACTTCAACGACGGCGGCGGCCTCCAGGGCTGGGAGAACGTCGGCGAGGTGCGCAACGTCACCGCCGAACTGATCCAACGCGGCTACTCCGAAGCCGATATCGCCAAACTGTGGGGAGGCAACTTCCTGCGGGTGTGGGACCAGGTCCAAAAAGCCGCCAAACCCTTGGCCAACCGCTAACCACCACGAAGTAAGTCCATGACCGACCGCCGTACATTTCTCAAGCAGGCCGGCGTCTTTGCCGCGAGCCTGCCGCTGGGCACCGCGTTGCTGCCTCAGGCAGTCGCCGCCGCCACGAACGACCCATGGACGGGATTGAAACAACTGTTCAACCAGGACCCCAATTACCTGCATTTTTCCAACTTCCTGGTGGCCTCGCACCCCAGGCCCGTGCGCGAGGCCATCGAGCGCTACCGCCAGCAGATCGACCGTAACCCCGGCCTGGCCATGGACTGGGACTTGCAGGAAACCTGGAAGCGTGAAGGCCAGGTACGCGAGTGGGCCGGCCGTTACCTGAACGCCAAACCGGCGCAGATCGCCCTCACCGGCAGCACATCCGAAGGGCTGGCGATGATCTATGGTGGGATCAAGGTGCGCGCCGACCAGGAAATCCTCACCACGGTGCATGAGCACTACGCCACCGCGTTCAGCCTGGATTTCAGGGTGCGCAAGGAGCGGACCCAGGTACGTAAAATACGCCTGTTCAAAACCCCCAATCAGGTCTCGGCCGATGAAGTGCTGGGCAACATCCAGCGCAACATTCGCCCCAACACCCGCGTGCTGGGCATGACCTGGGTGCAGTCCGGCAGCGGCGTGAAACTGCCCATCGGTGAGATCGGCAAGCTGGTGGACGAACACAATCGCAACCGTGACGAGCCAGATCGCCTGCTCTATATCGTCGATGGCGTGCACGGGTTCGGCGTGGAAGACCTCGACTTCCCAAGCATGCAGTGCGACTTCTTCATCGCCGGCACCCACAAGTGGATGTTCGGCCCGCGCGGCACCGGCCTGGTGTGCGCCCGCGAGACCGAAAACAAATACGTCACACCGATGATTCCGACCTTCTCCGAAGACAAGGACTTCGCCACGACCATGACGCCCGGAGGCTACCACGCCTTCGAACATCGTTGGGCCGCCGACGAGGCCTTCAAGCTGCACCTCAAATTGGGCAAGGCGCCGGTGCAGGCACGTATCCATGCGCTCAATACCGAACTCAAAGACCAGTTGCTGGCTCACTCGCAGATCGAATTGGTCACCCCGCGCAGCCCCGAGCTGTCAGCAGGTTTCACCTTCTTCCGGGTCAAGAACCAGGACAGCGACGCCGTCGCGGCCTACCTGATGAAAAACCGCGTGGTGGTGGACGCGGTGGAGCGTGACGTTGGCCCGGTGATTCGCACCTCGCCGGGCCTGCTTAACAACTCCGATGAGATCCAGCGCTTCATGACCCTGCTGAGCCAGCGGTTATGACCCCTTTTCCCTTTGAACGAGACGCCTCCATGACGCCATCCCGACTCAAACCGCTCACCGCACTGGCACTCACCGCCCTGTGCGGCGCCCTGCTGCCCGGCCTGGCCCATGCCGCCGCCCCACAACCGGGCAAGGTCTTCAAAGACTGCAAGG
>NZ_WKCD01000433.1:0-2880 GCF_021606625.1 Pseudomonas sp. PA-4-8C | reverse complement strand
GAATTGGCCCGGTGGGTTTGCCAGTGGGCGAGCCATTGGGCCCTTCCAGCGTCAGTTCAAACAACTGGTTCGGCGCCAGCGGCGGCAGCTTGTCCAGGGGTATCGACAAGGTCTGCCCCGGCTTTACCAGCCCCAATGAAACGGGACCCTGCCAGCCATCGCCTTTGGTCCAGAACTCCAGGGCTTTGTCAGCGGGAATCTCCATCACCCCCAGTGGAATCAACTGGATCTGCTGATTATCACTGGCCTGCACCACCCAGCCCGGTGCCTGGCTTTGTGGCGCCATCAGCACCACCACGAAGCTGGGTGCGGGCAGGGGCGGGCGCGTCAGTAATAAAGCCGCCAGCACCACGCTTGCCATCACCCCCGCGGCAGAAAGCCCGCGCCAGAACGCCAGCAGGTTCCACCACGTCACGCTCGTTTCGGGGGCTTTGATGCGGCGTTCAATACGCCGCCACAGCTGTGCCGAAGGCGGTACCGGTTGTGCCAGCGCTACCAGAGGCAACAGGCGCTGCTCCCAGGCATCCACCGCTGCACGCAGCGGCGCATCATGGGCCAGGCGTTGTTGAACCTGCGCGCGCTGTTCGGCGGGCAGGGTCCCCAGCACGTATTCGCTGGCTAGTTCATCCAGGCTGTCGTTCATGCCATGCACTCGCGCAAGGCGGTGAGGCTGCGTTTGATCCAGGCTTTGACTGTGCCTAATGGGGTACTGAGCTTTTGCGCGATTTCGCTGTGGGAGTAACCGTCCACATAGGCGTGCAGGATGCAGGTGCGGCGTGTCGGGTCGAGCCGTTCCAGGCATTGGTGGATCTGCCCGGAGCGTGCGGCAAACTCGATAGCCTGGGCAGGCTCTGCCAGCGGTTCGTACTGATCGTCCAGCGGCACGTCGCGCCCGGCGCTGCGTACCACGTCCAGGGCCAGGTGGCGAGTCACGCTGAACACCCAACCCCGTGCGGAGCCTCGCAGGGGGTCGAAACTGCGCGCGCCATGCCAGATCTTGATAAAGGCGTCATGCACGATGTCCTCGGCCAGTGCCTTGTTGCGGGTAATGCGCAGTGCCACACCGAGCAAGCGGCTGCTGTCCTGCTCATAGAGCTGGTGCAGGGCGCGTTGATCGCCGCGAGCGCAGGCTAACAGGCACACTTCATAATCAAAGATGATTTCAGCCAAACCAGAATTCCTGCCACTGAGGAGACGTCTACGCGTGGTAGGCGCGAGGTTGCTCGCGCCTACCTGGCCAGCGTAGCTGAGTTTGCTCAGTTGGCGGCCCAGAAGAGGTAATCCGCTTGGTATTTCACCACTTCCTTGGCGCCTTTGTTCGCCGTGGTGCAGGGCGTAGCGGGAGCGACCCCGCCTTTGAGCGCTACCCGCTGGATATACGTCACGCCACTCATTGCACCTTTGCCTTCGGCCGGGTTGGCCTTGACCAGTTGATAGGGCAGGTTACCCGGGCTTGACGGCGCCACGGCCAATTGCGTGCCGGTGATGGTCGAGCCGTCCTTGGCCTGCCAGGTGGCGGGTGGGCCGAAATAGGTGCCGACCTGCTGGCCATTACGGTCGTTCAACACGGCTTTGGGGCCGACGAAGGTCCACTCGGTCTGGCCGGCGGCGTTGGCCTTGTCGCGGCATTCATAGGTGATTTCGCCGACGCCGGTGGTTTGCATCGCCAGCTTGTGGCCATCCGGCACCTTGATGCTGTCCGGCAGGCCCGCCTGGGCAAACGCCGACGGTGCGGCGATGAGCAGACCGGTCAAGCACAGCAGTGTTTTAGCGTTCATGGTGTTTCTCCATTGGGTAGAACAGCAGGGTTACGCTGATGACTACGGCACAGGCCCGCCCTTTGGATGCAGTTCTTGGCAAAAAAAATCTTAGATTCCAAAAATGCATAAACTCAGATCGCATCGGTATAAGTGGTTATAAGAAAAATCGCTATCCTGCGGCCAGAAATTTATAAGGCCACGGGTAGCTGGAATGGATGTAGGTAATATTGGTTTCGTGGTTGCCGGCCTGATAGTGGGTTTTATTGTGGGCATGACGGGGGTGGGCGGCGGTTCGCTGATGACCCCGATCCTGCTGTGGTTTGGCATCAACCCGGCCACCGCAGTGGGCACCGACCTGCTGTACGCCGCCATTACCAAGTCCGGTGGCGTGCTGGTGCACAGCAAGAACAAGAATATCGACTGGACCATCACTGGCTGGCTCACCCTGGGCAGCGTACCGGCGGTGTTGCTGACGTTATGGTTCCTGGCCAGCCTGCACACCGACCCCAGCGCGATGAACGCGGTGATCAAGCAGGCCCTTGGCGTGGTATTGCTGCTGACGGCCCTGGCGATCCTGTTCAAGAAAAGCTTGTTGGCCTTTGCCCAGCGTCATGCTGGCGATTCCTACCATCTGCGCCCGCGCAATCTGAATGTGCTCACTGTCGTGACAGGTGCGATCCTCGGCACCATGGTGGCACTGACCTCGATCGGCGCCGGCGCTCTGGGCACGGTGGCGTTGTTTATTCTGTACCCGTTCCTGGCCACGCGGCGCCTGGTTGGCACCGAGATTGCCCATGCGGTGCCCCTGACCTTGGTGGCGGGCCTGGGCCATGCCAGCATGGGGAATATGGACTGGCATTTGCTGGGGTTTTTGCTGATGGGGTCGTTGCCGGGGATCTACGTGGGTAGCCATATGACGGGTAAGATTCCCGATGGGGTATTGCGGCCGTGCCTGGCGGTGATGTTGATGGCGGTGGGGTACAAGTTGGCGTTCTGAGTACGTGGCCTGACACCCCACGATCCAAATGTGGGAGCTGGCTTGCCTGCGAAGGCGGCCTCACAGTCGACACCGTTATACCGAGTACATATCCATTCCTGCGGTAACGGCCACTTAGGGTTC
>NZ_WKCD01000432.1:0-2889 GCF_021606625.1 Pseudomonas sp. PA-4-8C | reverse complement strand
GGCGGCACCCTGTTCCTCGACGAAATCGGCGACATGCCGTTGCCGATGCAGGTCAAGCTGCTGCGCGTATTGCAGGAGCGCACCTTCGAGCGCGTGGGCAGCAACAAGACCCAGAGCGTGGACGTGCGCATCATTGCCGCCACCCACAAGAACCTCGAAAGCATGATCGAGGTCGGCAGCTTCCGCGAAGACCTGTACTACCGCCTCAACGTATTCCCTATCGAGATGGCCCCGCTGCGCGAGCGCGTGGAAGACATCCCGCTGTTGATGAACGAACTGATCTCGCGCATGGAGCACGAAAAGCGCGGCTCCATTCGCTTCAACTCTGCGGCAATCATGTCCCTGTGCCGCCACGGCTGGCCGGGCAACGTGCGCGAGCTGGCCAACCTGGTGGAGCGCATGGCGATCATGCACCCGTACGGGGTGATCGGCGTGGTCGAACTGCCGAAGAAATTCCGCTACGTCGACGACGAAGACGAACAGATGGACAGCCTGCGCAGCGATATGGAAGAGCGCGTGGCGATCAACGGCCATACTCCGGACTTCGGCGCCACCGCGATGTTGCCGCCCGAAGGCCTGGACCTTAAGGACTACCTCGGCAATCTCGAACAAGGGTTGATCCAGCAGGCCCTGGACGATGCCCATGGCATCGTGGCCCGCGCCGCCGAGCGCCTGCGTATCCGTCGCACCACCCTGGTGGAGAAGATGCGCAAGTACGGTATGAGCCGCAAAGAAGGTGATGAACAGGCGGATGATTGACGCCTGTTTTTCAACTATTTGATTTATAGGTAGATTTTTTTCGGCACGGGTATTGCTACAGCCCTCGCAACGTTCCGTTTAACTGACGGTCAGCCAAGCGAGAGAGCATCATGCCCCACGCCGCCCAACTATCTTCGGCCCCTGCCATACAGGGGCTGGTTTCGCCTGTAGAACCGCCAACCCGCCAGGGCCTGGAGCACGCGTTCTCGCAGTTCAACCAGATGTCGAGCCAGCTGACCGACTCCTACAGCCTGCTTGAGGCTCGGGTTTCCGAGCTTAAAGGCGAACTGGCGGTGGTCAGCGCCCAGCGTATGCAAGAGCTGGCCGAGAAAGAGCGTCTGGCCAACCGCCTGCAAAACCTGCTGGACCTGTTGCCCGGTGGCGTGATCGTCATCGACGACCAGGGCCGTGTGCGCGAAGCCAACCCGGCCGCCTGCGACCTGCTCGGCCTGCCGCTGGAAGGCGAGCTGTGGCGTGAAGTCATCACCCGCTGTTTTGCCCCCCGTGAAGACGACGGCCACGAAGTCTCTCTCAAGGACGGGCGCCGGCTGTCCATCGCCACCCGTTCCCTGGACGCCGAGCCTGGCCAGCTCGTGCTGCTCAATGACCTGACAGAAACCCGGCACCTGCAAGATCAGTTGGCCCGCCATGAGCGGCTGTCGTCCTTGGGCCGGATGGTCGCTTCCTTGGCGCATCAGATTCGTACGCCATTATCGGCGGCATTGATCTACGCCAGCCATTTGACTGACGAGCAATTACCGGCGGCCACCCACCAACGCTTTGCCGGGCGCCTCAAGGAGCGCTTGCATGAGTTGGAACACCAAGTGCGCGACATGCTGGTGTTTGCCCGCGGCGAACTTCCGCTGACCGATCGCGTTACCCCTGCCGGCTTGATGCAGTCGCTGCAAGCGGCAGCGGCGACCCATGTGCAAGAGGCCAACCTGCGTTGGCAATGCGACAGCCACCAGGGCGAATTGCTGTGCAACCGTGACACCCTGGTGGGCGCGCTGCTCAACCTGATCGAGAACGCCACCCAGGCCAGTGGCCCAGGTGCGCGATTGAAGGTGCACCTGTACACCCGCGAGCAAACCCTGCGCCTGTGCGTCAGCGACAGCGGCAGCGGTATTGCCCCGCAGGTGCTGCAGCGCCTGGGCGAGCCGTTTTTTACCACCAAGACCAACGGCACTGGCCTGGGCCTGACCGTGGTCAAGGCCGTGGCCCGTGCCCATCAGGGACAATTGCAGCTGCGTTCCCGCGTGGGGCGTGGCACCTGTGCATTGATGAGCTTGCCGCTGTTTACCAGTGCGGCAAGCGCGGAGTAAGAGGATGAAAACTATCAAGGTTTTATTGGTGGAAGACGATCGCGCCCTGCGTGAAGCATTGGCTGACACGCTGCTGCTAGCGGGCCATGACTACCGTGCGGTCGGCTCTGCCGAGGAAGCCTTGGAGGCGGTCGAACAGGAAACCTTCAGCCTGGTGGTCAGCGACGTCAACATGCCCGGCATGGACGGCCACCAGTTGCTCGGCCTGCTGCGGGTGCGCCAGCCGCAACTGCCGGTGCTGCTGATGACCGCCCATGGCGCGGTGGAGCGGGCGGTGGATGCCATGCGTCAAGGCGCAGCCGATTACCTGGTCAAGCCGTTCGAACCCAGGGCGTTGATCGAGCTGGTGGCCCGGCATGCCCTCGGCGTGATGCCCGCAGCCGACGGCGATGGCCCGATTGCCTTTGAACCGGCCAGCGCGCAATTGCTGGAACTGGCAGCGCGGGTAGCGCGCAGTGATTCCACCGTGCTGATTTCCGGCGAGTCCGGCACCGGTAAAGAAGTGCTGGCGCGGTATATCCACCAGCAATCGGGCCGTGCCAAGCAACCGTTCATTGCGATCAACTGCGCGGCGATCCCCGACAACATGCTCGAAGCCACCTTGTTCGGCCATGAAAAGGGCTCGTTCACCGGCGCCATCGCGGCCCAGGCCGGCAAGTTCGAACAGGCCGACGGCGGCACCATCCTGCTCGACGAAATCTCGGAAATGCCCCTGGGCCTACAAGCCAAGTTGCTGCGCGTATTGCAGGAGCGCACCTTCGAGCGCGTGGGCAGCAACAAGACCCAGAGCGTGGACGTGCGCATCATT
>NZ_WKCD01000431.1:0-2907 GCF_021606625.1 Pseudomonas sp. PA-4-8C | reverse complement strand
AAACAACACTTGATAGTCGCGGGCCATGGCCGGGGCTTTCATACGCAGGTACGCATCATCCATGCGGTTGTCGCCGGTGGCGCTGATCCAGGCTTTGGCAAATTGCAGCGGGTTGCTGATCGACAGCCAGTTCATGGCGTCCTTGAGATGAGCGGCCTGGTACAGCTCGTTTTTTTCGCCGCCGAGCATCAGCCAGGTGCCGATATGTTCCGGCAGCACCACCACGGTTTTGGCATTGATCAGCCCAAGGTCCCGGGCGTTTTGCAGGTAGGCCGACAGCTTCAGGTGCAGGCGTTCCAGGCTCTGATAATCGGCAGGGAACAGCTCTGGCTGGATGCCCAGCAGGTTGCCACGGTCGGCCGGTTCGCCCTCATTGACGGCGAGGGTGATGCGCAGGTCGGACAGGTAATGCGCCACGGGGCGCTCCTGGGTCCAGACCAGATACGCGGCGAGGGAGGCAACCAGGGCCATGATGACGGTGAACGCTAGAAGTTTACGCATGGGGCAACAGACAACAGACCAGGTGCAGGGTTCGCGACTAGGGTAGGGCCCATGGCGTGGCTTGCCAAGGGGCGCTGTGCATTTGGATCAATAACTTGTCAGTTTCAGTCATTGAGCCGTGGTCCACCGCCTCTTAGTCTGTGGGACATAAACCGATGGCACGCCGTTCGAGTGCGCCACGTCCCGTGATGATCCGTTGTGGAGCTGTACCATGACCGCTGCTGCCTACCCGCACCTGCTGGCCCCGTTGGACCTGGGTTTTACCACCTTGCGCAACCGTACCCTGATGGGCTCGATGCACACCGGCCTGGAGGAAAAGCCCGGCGGTTTCGAGCGCATGGCGGCCTATTTTGCCGAGCGTGCCCGTGGCGGCGTGGGCCTGATGGTCACCGGCGGTATTGGCCCCAATGACGAGGGCGGCGTGTACGCCGGTGCAGCCAAGCTGACCACCGAAGAAGAGGCGCGCAAGCACAAGATCGTCACCCAGGCCGTGCACGACGCGGGTGGCAAAATCTGCATGCAGATCCTCCACGCTGGGCGTTACGCCTACAGCCCCAAGCAGGTGGCACCGAGCGCTATCCAGGCGCCGATCAACCCGTTCAAGCCCAAGGAACTGGATGAAGAGGGCATCGAAAAACAGATCCAGGACTTTGTCACCTGCTCGCTGCTGGCCCAGGTCGCCGAGTATGACGGCGTTGAAATCATGGGTTCCGAAGGCTACTTCATTAACCAGTTCCTCGCCGCCCACACCAACCATCGCACCGACCGTTGGGGTGGCAGCTTTGAAAATCGCATGCGCCTGGCCGTGGAAATCGTGCGCCGCGTACGCGAAGCCGTAGGCCCGAACTTCATTATCATCTTCCGCCTGTCGATGCTCGACCTGGTGGAAGGCGGCAGCGTCTGGGAAGAAATCGTGCAGTTGGCCAAGGCCATCGAACAGGCCGGCGCGACGATCATCAACACCGGTATCGGCTGGCACGAAGCGCGTATCCCGACCATCGCCACCAAGGTGCCCCGTGGTGCATTCAGTAAAGTCACGGCCAAATTGCGCGGTTCGGTACAGATTCCGCTGATCACCACCAACCGCATCAACACCCCGGAAATCGCCGAGCAGATCCTGGCCGAAGGCGACGCCGATATGGTCTCGATGGCGCGGCCGTTTCTCGCTGATCCCGAGTTCGTCAACAAGGCCGCCGCCGGGCGCGCCGATGAGATCAATACCTGCATCGGCTGCAACCAGGCCTGCCTGGACCACACCTTTGGCGGCAAGCTCACCACCTGCCTGGTCAACCCGCGGGCGTGCTACGAAACCGAGCTCAATTACTTGCCGGTCAAGCAGATCAAAAAAGTTGCGGTGGTCGGCGCCGGCCCTGCGGGCCTGGCCGCTGCTACCGTGGCCGCCGAGCGCGGGCATCAGGTGACCTTGTTCGACTCCGCCAGCGAGATCGGCGGCCAGTTCAATATCGCCAAGCGCGTGCCGGGCAAGGACGAGTTCTTCGAGACCCTGCGTTATTTCAAGCGCAAATTGCAGACCACCCACGTCGAGTTGTGCCTCAACACCCGTGTGGATGTTGCGCAACTGGTAGCGGGCAGTTATGACGAGGTGATCCTGGCCACAGGCATCGCACCGCGTACCCCGGCGATTCCCGGTGTCGACAATGCCAAGGTCCTGAGTTACCTGGACGTGATCCTCGAACGCAAGCCGGTGGGCAAGCGCGTGGCGGTGATCGGCGCCGGTGGCATTGGTTTTGACGTGTCTGAATTTCTCGTCCACCAAGGCGTATCCACCAGCCTGGATCGCGAGGCGTTCTGGAAAGAATGGGGCATCGACACCCAACTGCAAGCCCGTGGCGGCGTGGCCGGGATCAAACCCGAGCGCCATGCGCCGGCCCGTGAAGTGTTCCTGCTGCAACGCAAGGCTTCCAAGGTGGGCGACGGCCTGGGCAAGACCACGGGCTGGATCCACCGCACGGGTTTGAAGAACAAGCAGGTGCAGATGCTCAACAGTGTCGAGTACCTGAAGATCGACGATGAAGGGCTGCATATCCGCATCGGCGCCGAGGGCGAGCCGCAGGTACTGGCGGTAGACAATATCGTCATCTGTGCCGGCCAGGACCCGCTGCGCGAATTGCACGACGGCCTGGTCGCTGCCGGCCAGAACGTGCACCTGATCGGCGGCGCCGATGTGGCGGCCGAACTGGACGCCAAGCGCGCCATCAACCAGGGCTCGCGCCTGGCGGCCGAGCTGTAAGGCGTCAAGAGGGGCGGTGGTAGACTACCGCCCCTTTTTTCATTCAGATACCTGCCGATGGGCCCTTTCGACTGGCTTCCTCACGCGCTCCTTGAACCTTTGCAACTGGACTGGCTGAACGGAGTCGAGTTGGCCGTGCTGCGCCTGGACTGTAT
>NZ_WKCD01000430.1:0-2911 GCF_021606625.1 Pseudomonas sp. PA-4-8C | reverse complement strand
TTCCTTTTGTCTGGGCCGGCATTCCGGCTCTTCAAAAGTGAGCCGCCGTCAGGGCGGAACCCTAAGTGGCCGTTACCGCAGGAATGGATATGTACACAATCCAACTGTGTCGCCTGCCAGGCCGCCTTCGCGAGCAAGCCCGCTCCCACAGTTTGATCGCAGTGCGGCAGGTAGATAGGCGTCACCCGTCAGGCCGTCATCGCAGGCAAGCCAGCTCCCACAGTTGGACCGCGGGGTGTCAGCGTCGGCCATCACACCAACGCCCTGCGCTCGCGCACAAAGCGTGGCATCTGATCCCCAGGCAGCGCCTTGCTGAAATACCACCCCTGAATAAACAACTCAGGCCCATGACTCAAGAACGCCAACTGCTCAGCCGTCTCCACCCCCTCTACCACCACACCCAAATCCAAGGCCTCGCAGAAGCGCAACATACCGGTCAGCACCTGGGCGCCTTTAGGGTCACGCTGGGCCACCACAAAACTGCGGTCAATCTTGATGAAATCCACAGGAAACTGATGCAAGTAACTCAGCGCAGAAAACCCAGTGCCAAAATCATCCAGATAGACCTTGGCCCCCATGCCCTGCAGCTTCTGGATGGTCTGGCGAGTGGCCGGGATATCACTGACCAGCGCGTCTTCGGTAATTTCCACTGACACCTGCCCTCGGGCCTGGGCAAGAATTTCCACCAGGCGGTCGCCATAGGCGGCGTCCTTGAGCGTGGCGCTGGAAATATTGATGGTCATCGGCAGTTCAAAACCCACCTTCAGCCATTTCTGATACTGACGCACGGCCTGGGACGCCACCCACACATCCACGTCCGGCATCAGCCTGGCGTGCGCCAGCCATTGCAGGAACTCCCAGGGCGAATGCACCGTGCCCTGGCTGTCCCGGGCGCGCATCAGCGCCTCGCAGCCGGTGCACAAACCGGTGCGGGTGGATACCTGGGGTTGAAACTCAAGGTAGAACTCGTAATCACTGATCTGCTGGATGCGGTTCAACTCAGCGGCCTGGCGGGCCAAGGTCTGGTGAGTTGCCAGCACCGGGTCGAACTCCAGCAGGCGGCCTTTCTCTTCGAGGCCGCGAAACGTCATGTCCAGGGATTTGAGGTACACCGTACCGCCATCGCTGGACTGGCGATGAATCGCCCTGACGTAGGGCGCATACACCAGCGTACCGGCCGTCAGCAGAACGACCTGCAACACCACCGCCGCCACGTCGCCGTGGGTGCTGAGGTAGGCATTGAGCAGCACCGGGGCGGTAAACGGCACGCTGGCCACCGCGGGCGACACCCAACCCAGTTGAACCACCATCAACGCCACCATCGCGTTGAACGCCGGTACCAGTAGAAACGGTATGAACAGGCGCGGGTTGAGAATGATCGGCAAACCGAACAACAGCACCTCGCTGACATTGAATAACGACAACGGCAAACTGGCCACCGCCAGCAAGCGCATGGACTGGCTCTTGGAAAACAGCAGGATCGCCAACAGCAGGCATAAGGTTGCGCCCGAACCACCGATAAAGGCAAAACTGCCCAGCAAGCCGTTGTTGAGCAGGTACAGCACCGGCTCCCCCGCCGCCAACGCTACGCCATTGAGCGCCACCGCCTGGTCCAAGGCATCGAATAACGGCTGCATGGCATACACGCCGTGAATGCCGAAGAACCACAGCAGCGAATTCATCAGAGTGACAAACAACCCACTGCCGTAAGGCGCCTGCAACGCATCAAGCACCTGCGGCCCCTGGATTTGCGCCACATGGGGGATCAACAGCAGCAACGACAACACCGCCACCAACGCCAAGGCTGTGAGTGCGCCAGGCACCACCATGTTGATGGTGCCCTTGAGGTTATGGCCGACCAGGTCTTGGTTGACCAGGCGCGTCCAACGAAAGCGATGCAGCCAGGCAATGGCCGGCACATTGATCAAGGGCGAAGCAATGGCAATAAACAATAAAAACGTGGCCGAAGCACGTGGGTACTCACGCAGCACGAAGGTGGCGACCACCACATGGGCCAGGCACAGAAACGCGACCGGCAGCTGTGGCAGACGGTGTTGAATCGCCAACATATAACCGATGGAGGCCGCGACCAGCAGTGGGATCACCGAACTGATCTGTTTATGCAACCCCGCCAGGAAACTCACCACCTGCGGATCGAAACCCAGCGCCTGGGCGCATTCGGACAGAATCAGGAAACCGGCGGACACCAACAGGCACGGCAGGATCCACAGCAGTCCTTCACGAATCGCTCGCAACGACTCCGTACTGGCCAGGACTGCCAGGCGCTGGGTCAGGAAAAGTTTGAACAGGGTGTGCGCCATGGGCCGTCCTCTGCCTGTCACCGACTGCCGCTGAAGATCAGGGCCGGAAACACCCGCTAACGCTACACGCCCTGATAGCCGAAGCGAAAGCCTTTATGCCCGTCCCCGCCCGGCTTTTTTGCCAGTGAATGCCGGGTTGCTAGACTAAATCCTTACAGATTTATCGAACTTTCTGACTTGAATCATCCCCTAAGGCTGTCTGAGTCGGTATCATCCGCACGTTTTGTGCGTGTTATACGATGTTACAACCTGTCTGATAATGGGTACGCACTCAGGGAATCTTGCCTGGAACGACAACAGGCCAAAGGAGAGAACCTCACTATGCAAGACAAGCGCTCAAGTAACATGCGTCCTCTATTTGTCACCATCCTGCTGTGGTTGTGCAGCGTGGTGTTGCTGTTTGTGATCAAGAACGTCATTGAGTTGTTTACCGGGCCTGTGGCTGAAACCTGGGTAGACCTGGCCCTGGTGCTGGTCGCCTACCTGATGTTTTTCTTGCTCGCGCCGTTGCAGAACTGGATGCGGCGCAGGTCGCGCAAGCGTGCTCGCCATCACCTCAACGCACGCACGTCCGATAGCAGCTCCCACCC
>NZ_WKCD01000043.1:0-32456 GCF_021606625.1 Pseudomonas sp. PA-4-8C | reverse complement strand
CTCTGAACCCTATCCCTGTGGGAGCTGGCTTGCCTGCGATAGCATCACCTCGGTCTGCCTGATACACCCAGTCGCCTGCATCGCAGGCAAGCCAGCTCCCACATTTGACCGAGTTGTGTTCAAGAATGTGTGACAATGCCCATCACTTTGAGCCAACACCAGAATCATCATGACCGCCCCCACTACGCCCAAACCACCGCGCAAGAAGCCTAAAACCGCCGCCACGGCCAAACCCGTCGCGCCGCGCAAAGAGGCCACCCTGCACCCACGCAACCGCCACACGGGCCGTTACGACTTCCCGGCGCTGATCAAGACCACGCCTGAACTGGCCAAATTCGTGATCATCAATCCCTACGGCAAAGAGAGCATCGACTTCGCCAGCCCGGATGCGGTGCGGGTGTTCAACCGGGCGTTGCTCAAGTCGTTCTATGGCATCCAGCATTGGGATATCCCGGCGGACTATCTATGCCCGCCGGTACCGGGGCGTGCCGACTATGTGCATTTCCTCGCCGACCTGCTGGCCAGCGTCAACGAGGGCAAGATTCCCCGCGGTTCGATCGTCAAGGTGCTGGACGTCGGCATGGGCGCCAACTGCGTCTACCCACTGATTGGCTATATGGAGTACCGCTGGAACTTCCTCGGCTCGGAGGTCGACCCGATCGCCGTGAGCGCCGCCAAGGCCATCGTGCAATCCAACGACCTGAGCAAGGTCATCCAGTTGCGCCAGCAACCCAACCCCAAACAAATTCTGTTGGGCCTGCTGGAGCCGGGTGAACGCTTTGACCTTACGATGTGCAACCCGCCCTTCCATGCGTCCATGGACGAAGCCACCAAAGGCAGCGAGCGCAAGTGGCGCGCCTTGGGCAAGGCCGACCCGAAACGCAAATTGCCGGTGCTCAACTTCGGTGGTCAATCGGCCGAACTGTGGTGTGAGGGCGGCGAGGCGCGGTTTGTGACGCAGTTGATCGCCGAAAGCGCGCACTTTGCGCATAAAGTGCTGTGGTTCAGCACCCTGGTGTCCAAAGCCTCCAACCTGCCGGCGATCGAAACGGCGCTGAAAAAAGCCGGCGTGCTGGAAAGCCAGGTAGTGGAGATGTCCCAGGGGCAGAAGCAGAGCCGCTTTGTGGCCTGGACGTTCCAGACCAAGAACGAGCAGCAGATCTGGCGCCAGCGCTGGGTTCGATAAGCCCGCCACACAATAAAATCGCAGGCAATAAAAAACCGTGCCCGGATCACTCCGAAGCACGGTTTTTTTTGCTGCGTCTTACTTGTTAACAGCGTCGGTCAGGCCTTTAGCCACAACCAGCTTGATAACTTTCTTGGCAGCGATTTCGATGGCAGCGCCAGTCGAAGGGTTACGGCCAGTACGGGCAGGACGCTCGGTCACTTTCAGTTTGCCAACGCCTGGCAGAGTGATTTCGCCGCCATTTTCCAGCTGATCAGCAACAACTTGGCTCAGTTGGTCCAGCAGAGCACGCACGGTAGTTTTCGGTGCGTCTACTGCTTCAGCCAGGTCAGCGATCAGTTGGTCTTTAGTAATAGCCATTGTGGTGTTCCTTCCCTATCAAATTCATATGGATTGCAGAGTGCAGTGTCAGCCGTCGAGCCCGACCGTCATGGCCTGGCATCCCCGGCTATAACCACGGAGATCGGGGTTATAGATGCTTGAAACGGGGATTGGTTCGACCTGACAAATGCTGAATGCACGCTTAACGCCGAGACTTGGCGTAAGACGGGGCAAAACTAGCACAGAGACGGGGAAATATCCGCCTCAACATACCCATTTGGTCAGCTTTATCGCTCTAAACCGTGAAAAAAAGGCATATGGCCAGTCACAGGGCGTGCAAAATGCCGTTCGGGGCACGTCTTGACCAATGGGTGCGGTACACTGGGCGACTTTTCGGGGAGGCCAACCGCTCCCCCTTCAACCAGCCGAGAAGCCTATGCCGATCCGTCATTGCATCGTCCACCTGATCGACAAAAAACCCGACGGCACACCCGCAGTTCTTCACGCCCGCGACACGGAACTGGCCGAGTCCGCCGCCATCGAGAACATGCTTGCCGACCTCAACGAGAGCTACAACGCCAAACAAGGCAAGGCCTGGGGTTTCTTCCATGCCGAGTCCGGCGCGCACCCGTTCAGCGGCTGGTTGAAGGACTACTTTGACGGTGGCCAGGACTTCACCAGCTTCAGCCGCACGGCGGTAGAGCACCTGCAGAAGCTGATGGAGGAGTCCAACCTCTCCACCGGCGGCCATGTGCTGTTTGCCCATTACCAGCAAGGCATGACCGACTACCTGGCTATCGCCCTGCTGCACCACAGCGAAGGCGTGGCGGTGACCGACGAGCTGGACGTGACGCCCTCGCGCCACCTGGACCTGGGCCAGTTGCACCTGGCGGCGCGTATCAACGTCTCCGAGTGGCAGAACAACAAGCAGTCCAAGCAGTACATCTCCTTCATCAAAGGCAAGAACGGCAAGAAGGTCTCGGAGTACTTCCGCGACTTTATCGGCTGCCAGGAAGGCGTGGATGGCCCGGGCGAAACCCGCACCCTGCTCAAGGCGTTCAGTGACTTCGTCGAAAGCGAAGACTTGCCCGACGAGTCCGCCCGCGAGAAAACCAAGACCCTGGTGGACTACGCCAGCAGCCAGGCCAAGCTCGGCGAACCCATGGGCCTGGAAGAGCTCTCCGGGCTGATTGATGAAGACCGGCCAAAAGCCTTCTACGACCACATCCGCAACAAAGATTACGGCCTGTCGCCGGAGATTCCGGCCGATAAACGCACCCTCAACCAGTTCCGCCGCTTCACCGGGCGCGCCGAGGGCCTGTCCATCAGCTTTGAAGCGCACCTGCTGGGCGACAAGATCGAGTACGACGAAGCCGCCGGCACCTTGATCATCAAGGGCCTGCCGACCCAACTGACCGACCAGCTCAAGCGCCGTAACTGATGCTGGGCGGGGTACTCAAGAAAGTCCTGCTGGTGTTGCTGGTGGTGGTTGCGATCCAGAACTGGGGCAAGGTGGAACGGCTGTTCAACCCGTCCCAGGTGGTCCCGGAGCAGGTGCGCGCCTCTGCGCGGGTGGTGCTCTATGCCACCGAATGGTGTGGGTACTGCAAGCAGATCCGGCGTTTTCTGGACCAGAAGGGTATCCCGTACCAGGCCGTCGATATCGAGAAGGATGCCCAGGCGCGCAAGGCGTATGAGGCGCTGGGCGGTGGTGGGATTCCGTTTGTGGATGTGAACGGGACCTTGATTCGCGACTACAACCCCGAAGCAATCATGGCCGCCCTGAAGTAACACGCAATCAAATGTGGGAGCTGGCTTGCCTGCGATGGCGGTGTAACAGGTTCAATACCTGTGACTGACACACCGCTATCGCAGGCAAGCCAGCTCCCACACACGTCAGCGCTGCGCATTGGGTTTTGGGGTGGGCTTAGAAATTGGCTTCCAGCAACACCAACGCCGTGCGTGTCGAGCTGAGGTATTCCTTGCCTAACGGGTTCAGCAGCGAAAACCGCAACGCAGGCCTAGCGCACCACAATCATGCGGCCCAACAGGCTGTGCTGTTCAAAACCCAACACCGCTTGCAAGGCATTCAAAACCGCTAAGGGGTCCTGGCTCGGAAAACTGCCGCTGACGCGTTTGGCGGCCATGTTCTCGTTAAGCAGAAGAATTCGGCCGGGGTAATAACGCCTCAGGTCCTCGACCACGTCAGCCAGGGGTGCTTTGTAGTAATTGAGCCAACCCTCGCGCCAGGCCAGACGTGAGGCGCTGTCGACCCCATGCAAAGGGTCGGCAATACCATCGGCGTAGGCCACTTGCTGGCCCGCGGTCAGCACCTGTTGCTGGCCCTGTCTGGAGGGCGTCACGCCGACACGGCCGGACAGCACAGTGACCTCGGCGCCGTCAGGTTGCAGGCGCACTTCAAACTGCGTTCCCAGTACCCGCGTTTCACCGCCACTCGCCTCCACCACGAAGGGGTCGCCGGTGTGGGTCACGCTGAAAAAACCTGCACCACGGCGCAGTTGGATGTGCCGTTCGCCCTGGCTGAAATCCACGGCGATGGCGCTGTCGGCGTCTAGGGTGACCTTGGATTGATCGGCCAGGGTGAAAGTCTGCACCTCCCCCGGCGCCGTCACATAATCGGCGCCCCATTCATCGACCCAGCGCGACGGCTGCCAACCGGCGCCCATCGACACCATCAGCAGCAGGCAGGCAGCGACGGCCAAGGCACCAGACCAACGCGCCACCCGGGAGCGTTTGGAGGCGGTGATCCTATTGAGGTAGCCCTGCAAGGCGAGCGCGTCCTCGTCGGCCAGTTGGCGCGCCGGCACTTCGCTCAATTCCCAGAGCACCTGGGCTTGGGAATAGGCCTCGACGTGTGCGGGATCTGCGCGTAACCAGCGGCTGAACGTGGCCTGGTCGCCGCTGCTGGGCTGGTCATGCAGCAGGCTCAGCCAATCGAGCGCGGCCTGTTCCTGGGCGGGCGTGGGCGTGACGTTCACGGGGCTTTCCCTGGCGTGCGTGGCGGCGATGGTTCGCGAAGGCTGGCCTTGCAGGCTTCGAGGGCGCGCATCATATGTTTTTCCACGGCGCTTTGGGACAGGCCCATGGCTTTGGCGATTTCTGCGTATTTGCGGCCGTGAATGCGGTTAAGCAGGAAAATCTGGCGGGTGCGTTCGGGCAAGCTGCGCAAGGCGGCTTCCACATGGCGCAGATCATTGCCCGCCTCCAGCGCCGCCTGGGGTTCGCAGCCTTGATTGTCTGACTGCTCGGGTAGCCAGCCTTCACTGCTGCGTGCCCGAGCACCTTCGCTGCGCAGGTGGTCGATAGCAATGTTGCCAGCGCAGCGCAGCAGGTAGGTGCTCAGCTCTTCGACCTGCACCAGCGGGCGACGCCAAAAGCGCAGGAACAAATCCTGCACCAGGTCGGCTGCCGTGGCGCGGCAACCGACACGGCGGCTGACCAACGCCTCCATTTGCGAACGCTGGGACAAAAACACCTGCAAAAAGTGCGCACGCCCACCGGCCGCCTCCGCATGCGGATTGTCCTGGGGTTGCGGCGGTGGGTTGATCCTCATGGCCGACTCAAGATAGGGCGAACGCCGCAACAGGGCTGGCCAACAGGCCGAGGCCCGCGAGGATCAAGGCCAGCCTTGGCCGATACGGCAGCAGCAACACCAGCAGCAAGGCGCTGAGCATCAACACCGCGCACCACTCCACCAGGCCCTGGCCCCAACCAGCACCAAGCACGGCCGGCCAGATCGACACGGCCAGCAGCAACCAGCCGCCCACCCGCAGCGCCAGGCGCCGCGTGGGCGTGGGTTTGCAGTGCAGCAATTCGCCGTGGTGACGGTCGGTAGACAAACACAGCGCGGTAAACCCGGCGTAGCACATCAGTAGCGCGAGGAGCATCAGTTGGCCTGCTGCTTGAGTGTTAACCCGCGGGCACGCTCAGCCTTGGGTAGCGGCGCGCTGCGGTGATGCATCTTCCAGGCTGCCCAGGCGAGGAACGCGCCACTGGCCAGGCAGGTGAGGTCGAAGCCGGCCATCGCCCAGTCGCCGCTTGGCACAGAGACACCCAAGTGATGCGAGGTGGTGATGGCGTTGAGCAATGGAATGGCGGCAAACAACAGCGCGCCGAAGCTCAGTTGCTCGACCCAGCCCTGGCGACCGCGCCGCAGCAAGGCGTGCAACAGGCTCAGGGCCCAGGCGATAAAGAACGCCTGCACTTCCCAGTCGGAACGCGCAGCGAAGCTTACCGGCAACAGGCGGTTGGCCCAGAAAAACGCCGCGATGGCGATCATCAATCCGGACATGCTGGCGATATTCAACACCTCCACCAGGCGCAGTTCAAAGGGCATGACCGCGGCTTTGGCATGTTTGAGCTGGCGCTTGCCCAGCCAGATCACCAAGCCCGTACCGATCATCGCCGTGCCCGCCAGGCCGCAAATAAAGTACAGCCAGCGCAGCACTGGGCCGGCGAAATGGCCCATGTGCAAACCGTAGAAACTGCCACCGATGGCCGTCGCCAATGACGGCTCGGCACTGCCTCGCAACAGCTCGCCGGTGGTGCCGTTGAACGACAGGGTACTGCCGGAGGCATGCACTACGCTGTCGGAGCCGGCGCGGAACACATTGACTGAGGCGTTGGCATCGCCGGGGTTGTTGACCGCCACCCGCCCTACATGACCACCCGCCCACTGCTCCCGCGCCTGCTGGTACAGCGGCAATAACGGCAGCAACTGCCCTGGCTGGCCAAGGGCCGGCGCATTGTTGGTGTTGGGAAACAGCTCATTGAAAAACGCCCGGCTGTCGTCGCCATAGGACGCCACGATGGGCGCGGGCATGACCATGCTCATGAAAATCACCAGGCTGCTGTAGGTGATCATCAGGTGAAACGGCAGCACCAGCACACCCACCGCGTTGTGCCCGTCCAGCCAGGAGCGCTGGCCTTTGCGGGGGCGGAAGGTGAAGAAGTCCTTGAAGATTTTCTTGTGGGTGATGATGCCGGTGATCAGCGCGACGAACATCACCATGGCGGCGATGGTCGACAGCCAGCGGCCCCACGGGTAAGGCATTTGCAGCTGGAAGTGGAAACGATAGAAGAACTCGCCGCCCTTGCTTTCGCGGGCCTGCACCGCTTGGCCGGTGACGGGGTCGAGGACTTTCTGGATGAAGGTGCCGCGCTTGCCGGGCTCGAGCTTGTCTTGCCACATCACCGATAGGCCGGGGTCGCGGCGGGTCGGCAAGGTAATGAACCAGCGCGCGGCGGTGGGTGCCTGCTGTTGCAGGTAGCTTTGCGCGACGGCGAGGCTGCGCCCATCGTCCAGGGGATGGGCCTGCACTTCGGGCTGCATCCAATGGGTAATTTCGTCTTTGAAATAGGCCAGGGTGCCGGTCAGGAAAATCGCGAACAGCAGCCAACCGAAGATCAAGCCTGCCCAGGTGTGCAGCCAGGCCATGGCCTGGCGAAAGCCCTCTTTCATGTGCGAGCCATCCAGAAACCAATGCGGCCAGGGTGGCAAACAGCGCACTCGGCACCATCACCCCTGCCCAGGCGCGCCATGCCGTGCGGCAGGCAAAACACCAGAGCACCGCCAGCAGGTAGAACACAAAGGAACTCATCATGCCGGTAACCACCGCATCGGCACGGGTAGTGGGCAGCCACAGCGCCAGGCAAATGGCGGCCAGGGAGGCCATCAGGTAACCACCAATCACCGCCGCCAGCACGCGCGAGGTGACGGCAAGGCGGTAGGAAACGGGCAATGAGGTTTTGCTTTTCATGCGGCAGGCGCCTGGTTCATCAGCGCGCAATATTAATGATAAATATTCTCATAAGCAAAAGAGAACGGATGAATCACCTGCCCTGTCCGATTGCCGAACCCGGTCACGGGCCCTACAATGCGAACAATTCTTGTTCTCTAAAGCATGTCGAATGCTTGCGGAGTGATCGCGTTGCAGCCGTCCAATCCCGTCGAAGTGTTGTACAACGACCATCACCACTGGCTTACCGGCTGGTTGCGGCGCAAGCTCGGCTGCCCGGACAACGCGGCCGACCTGGCGCAGGACACCTTCATCCGCGTGCTCAGTGCCCGGGAAGCGCCAACGCTGATCGAGCCGCGCGCCTTCCTCACCACCGTGGCCAAGCGTGTGCTGTTCAACTTCTACCGCCGCCAGGACCTGGAGCGCGCCTACCTTGAGGCCTTGGCGCAGATGCCCGAACACGTGGCGCCGTCGGAAGAAGACCGCGCGATCATCCTGCAAACCTTGCTGGAACTGGACCAACTGCTCGACGGCTTGCCTAAGCAGGTCAAACGCGCCTTCCTGCTGGCCCAACTCGATGGCCTGACCTACGCGCAAATCGGCGCGCAACTGGGCATCTCCATCGCCACCGTCAAACGCCACCTGACCAAAGCGGCCATGCGCTGCTACTTCGCCCTATGAACGTCTCCAGCCAAGTCGCCGAACAAGCCGTGCACTGGTTGCTGGAAATGCAGCAAGGCGCGCTCAACCCGCGCCAGCAGGCGGCCTGGCAGCAATGGTTGAATGCTCACATCGAACACCAACGCGCGTGGGAGCAGATCCAGCGCGTCAACCAACGCCTGCGCGGCGTGCCCTCGCCCCTGGCTCACGCCGCGTTGAATGCCCCCACCTCCAGCAACCGGCGCCAGGCGCTTAAGTTGCTGCTGATTCTGGGTGCCGGTTCAGCCGCTGCCTGGAGCCTGCGCCAGCAACATATCCTGCCGCCGCTGACGGCTGACTATCGCAGCCCGGTGGGCCAACGCCGCACGGTGCAACTGGCCGACGGCAGCCAGTTGCAGCTCAACACCGGCAGCGCTGTGGATGTGCATTTCGACGGCCAGCAGCGCCTGGTGCGCCTGCTTGAAGGTGAAATCCTGCTCACTGCCCGTGCAGGCCAGGCGCCGTTGCACGTGCTGACCGGCCAGGGCCTGCTCAGCAGCCAGGCGGCGCGCTTGACTGTGCGCCAGTTCAACGACCACACCCAACTGGCGGTGCTGGCCGGCCAGGTCGAGGTGATGCCCAACCGCTACAACGGCTTGGCGCTGAGCGTTAATGCCGCGCACCAAGTCAATTTCACCCGCAAAGGCTGGGACACCCCACGCCCCACCGACGCCAACAGCGGCGCCTGGGCCGACGGCATGCTGGTGGCCGCACATATGCGCCTGGAAGACTTCTTGAGTGAACTGGGGCGCTATCGTCGCGGCCAGCTCCATTGCGATCCACAAGTGGCCAACTTGCTGCTGTCCGGCAGTTACCCATTGGATGACAGCGAACGCATCCTCGACCTGCTGGAGATCAGCCTGCCGGTGAAAGTGCGGCGTTTTACGCGTTATTGGGTGACCGTGCAGGCACGTGCGTGATGCAAGCGCTTTTTGTAGGAGCGAGCTTGCTCGCGAAAAACCTCAACCCACCGCGTTAAACCAGACAACCCGCATTATCGTTGACGACTTTCGCGAGCAAGCTCGCTCCTACAGTGGGAAGCGCATTCAAAAATATTTATACGCAATTGTGAGCCGTTTTCCGCACCTGGCGTGACAGAGAAGGAAAGCCCCCCTTGATCCTTCCTTCTCAGGACCGCCCTTCATGCCCCAGCAACCGACGCTTCTCGCCCGTACCCTGCGCCAACTCCTGCTCGGTGCCAGCCTCAGCCTGACCGCACTGCCGGCGGTGATGGCAGCCGACGCCAAGGCGTACCACATTGCGCCGACCACCCTGGAAGCGGCCCTGAATCAATTCGGGCGTGAAGCCGGGGTGCTGGTGTCCTTCGGTTCGGCAGTGACGGCCGGTATGCAAAGCCCAGGGCTGTCGGGCAATTACAGCGCTGCCGAGGGCTTGCAAAAACTACTGGAAGGCACCGGCCTGCAAGCCCGCGCTGAGGGTGATAACGCCTACAGCCTGCAACCAGCGGGCGCCCCCGCTACCCTGGAGTTGCAGACCTCCAACGTGGTCGGCGACTGGCTCGGTGACGCGGCGCAAACCAACGTGTTCGAACACCCCGGCGCCCGAGATGTGATCCGCCGTGAAGAATTCGAACGCCAGGGCGCCACCCAGGCCCGCGATGTGCTTAACCGCATCCCTGGCGTCAACGCCCCGGACAACAACGGCACCGGTAGCCACGACATGGCGCTGAACTTCGGTATTCGCGGGCTCAACCCGCGCCTGGCGTCGCGCTCCACCGTGCTGATGGATGGCATCCCGGTGCCCTTCGCGCCTTACGGCCAGCCGCAACTCTCCTTCGCGCCGATCAGCATGGGCAATATGGACGCGGTGGATGTGGTACGCGGCGGCGGTGCGGTGCGCTATGGCCCGCAAAACGTGGGCGGCATCGTCAACTTCGTCACCCGGGCTATCCCGGATGCGCCGACGGTCAAGGGCGGTTTGCAGACCGAGACCAGCCCCTCCTCCAGCCACGACGGCTTCAAGACCACCGGCAACCTGCTGGCGGGCGGCACCGCCGACAATGGCCTGGGCGGCGCGCTCTTGTACTCCGGCACCCGCGGCGGCGATTGGCGCGAAAACAGCAACACGCGCATCGACGACCTGATCCTCAAGGGCAAATACCAACTGGACGACACCAACAGCTTCAACGCCATGGCGCAGTACTACGAAGGCCAGGCCGACATGCCGGGCGGTTTGAACGTCAAGGACTACAAGGCCGACCCGTATCAGTCCACTCGGCCCTACGACAAGTTCTGGGGCCGCCGCACGATGTTCAACGTCGGCTACCGCTACGAGCAGGACCGCCGCGAATTCACGGTCAACAGTTTCTTCACAAAGACCCTGCGCAGCGGTTACCTGGACCAGGGCAGTTTCCTGTCGCTGTCGCCACGGGAATATTGGGTACGCGGCCTGGAAACGCGCTTCGCCCAGGGCTTCGACCTCGGCCCCACCAGCCACGAAGTGGGTGTGGGCTACCGCTACATCAATGAAGCCGGCCACGAACTGCGCTACCGCACACCGATTGCCGCCAACCAGCAAATCCCCACCACCAACAGCCGCAACGACCGCGACACGCGCGGCGGCACCGAAGCCAATGCGTTCTTCATCGACGACCGCATCGACATCGGCAAGTGGACCATCACCCCAGGCATTCGCTACGAGATGATCAAGTCCCAGCAGACCAACAACCTGAGCAACGTCAAATACAAGGGTGACTACAACACCGCGCTGCCCGCGCTGAACGTGCTCTACCACCTCACCGACGACTGGAACCTGTACGCCAACACCGAAGGCTCGTTCGGCAGCGTGCAATACAGCCAGATGCCCAACCGCGTGAACAGCGGCGAAGTGAAACCGGAAAAAGCCCGCACCTGGGAGCTCGGCACGCGCTATGACAACGGCAACCTGCGTGCGGAAATCGGTGCCTTCCTGATCAACTTCGACAACCAGTACGACAGCAACCAGACCAACGACACCGTGATCGCCCGCGGTGAAACCCGCCACCAGGGCATCGAGTCGAGCATCAACTACGCCCTCGACGGCCTGAGCCCGGCGCTGGCAGGGTTTGACGTGTACGCCACCTACGCCTATGTGGATGCGACCATCCGCGAAGACGGCCCGAACAAAGGCAACCGCGTGCCTTTCTCCTCCAAGCACAAAGGTACCCTCGGCGTGGGTTACACCGAAGGCCCTTGGAAGCTGAATGTGGACAGCAGCTACCAGAGCAGCCAGTTCGCCGACAACGCCAACACCCAGGCCGAAAGCGCCGACGGCGCCAATGGCCGCATTCCCGGCTACATGCTGTTCAGCAGCCGCGCAGCCTATGACTTCGGACCGCAGTTGTCGGACTTGAATGTGGCGGTGGGGGTGAAAAACATCTTCAACAAGCAGTACTACACCCGCTCGTTTGATGACAACAACAAGGGCAAGTACGTGGGTGAGCCGCGCACGGTGTATGTGCAAACCTCTATCGCGTTCTGACCGCATTTTGTAGGAGCGAGCTTGCTCGCGAAAAACTCACAGGCGCCGCGTTCATTCAGCAAACACGCGTTATCGTTGACGTTTTTCGCGAGCAAGCTCGCTCCTACAGATGATTTTCAGTGTGTTCAGGATCTAACTGCCCGCCAGGCAACTGGGGGTGGCGGCCACCAACGCGTCAATGGCACACCGCGTCTTGGCCGGCATATGCGCCGCCGTCGGCCAGATCACATGGATCGGTGCAGGTTGCTCACGATAGCTGGGCAGCACGGCCTGCAACTGCCCGCGCAGTGCGTAATGGGCAATCAACCAACTCGGCAACCAGGCCAGGCCCACGCCCGCGATGGCGGCATCGGCTACGGCCTGGAGGTCGTCCAGGATCAGGGGAGAGACCAGGCGCGAGCGCTGCGCGGTGTTGCTGCGGTAGGCGATACCACGATGAGCGGCCAGGTCTTCGATACTTTCAATGGCGCCCTTGCGCTGCAAATACGCCGGTGACGCCGCCAGCCCCATGACCTGCTGCCCCAGGCGCCTTGCACTCAGGCGGTCGGTGTCGGGCAACGGGCCGATGCGCACAGCGATATCGAAGCCTTCCTGCACCAAGTCGATCATGCGGTCGGAAAAACAAAGGTCGATTTCCAGTTCCGGATAGCTGTCCATCAGGGCCCACAACGCTGGCGCGGCATAGTGATGACCAAACGCCAGGGGTACGCTCACTCGCAAACGCCCGCGGGGTTGCTGACGGCCGCTTTCCAGCACCGACTCGGCCGCCTCCAACTCTGCCAATGCGCGCAGGCAATGCTCGTAGTACGCCTGCCCGTCCTCGGTCAACCGCTGGCGCCGGGTGGAACGCTGTAACAGGCACGTGCCCAAGCGTGCCTCCAGGCGCGCCAGGCCCTTGCCTACCGCCGAGCGGGTGAGGTTCAGGCGTTCGGCGGCTTCGGTGAGGTTGCCGCTTTCGACAATCTGCAAAAAGAGCTCGACGCCATCAAAACGTGGAGTGGCCATGTTTAATTGTCGCCCCGCATTCCCTTATCGATGGAAAAATTGTCGTCAATAAAGAACCTTATTCCCGAGAGAATAGCCCCTCCCGCTCTCGAAAGGAATGTCGTATGCCCCGCGCCGTCGCACTCTCGGCCCTCACTCCCCCGGGTACTGCCAGAAACGGCCTGGCCCTCACCGCCGTTTGCCTGGTGGCCCTGATGTTCGGCCTGGAAATCTCCAGCGTGCCGGTCATCCTGCCGACGCTGGAACAGGAACTGGGCACGGGTTTTCAAGACGCCCAATGGATCATGAATGCCTACACCCTGGCCTGTACCAGCGTACTGATGGCGGCGGGCACCTTGGCGGATCGCTTTGGTCGGCGGCGTGTATTGGTGGTGTGCCTATGGCTGTTTGGGCTAGCTTCATTGGCCTGTGGGCTGGCCGACAGCGCCGCCACGCTGATCATGGCGCGGTTTGTTCAAGGTATCGGCGCCGGAGCAATGATGATTTGCCAGTTCGCGATCTTGTCCCACCAATTCCGCGAACCCGCGACGCGTGCGCGGGCCTTCGCGATATGGGGCGTGATCGCTGGCGTGGGTCTGGGTTTCGGGCCGATGGTGGGGGCCTTGATCCTGGCCGTGGCGGACTGGCGCTGGGTGTTCCTGGTGCACGTACCGCTGACCCTGTTCACCTTGGCGTTGTTGCACATCAGCGTGCAGGAATCCCGCGACCCGGCCAGCCATCGCCTCGACATCGCCGGCATGCTGACCATGACACTCACGGTGTTTGCGCTGGTCTATTTCATCACCCAGGGCAGCGAAATCGGCTTTGGCACCCCGGCGATGCTCGGCTGGGCTGGCCTGTCGGTCTTCGGGCTGCTGCTGTTTATCTGGATTGAGCGGCGCAGCGCTCACCCGATGTTCGACTTCTCGGTGTTGCGCATCCAACGCTTCAATGGCGCGTTGATGGGCTCGATCGGCATGAACTTCAGCTTCTGGCCGTTCATGATTTACCTGCCGTTGTACTTCCAAGCGGGCCTGGGTTACGACACCGTGACCACCGGCGCCGCATTGCTCGCGTACACCTTGCCCACTTTGCTGGTGCCGCCGCTGGCCGAACGCCTGGCCCTGCGTTTTGGCGCCGAACGCATCATTCCCCTGGGCCTGGGGACAATGGGCGCAGGGTTCATGGGGATGGCCGCCGTTAATTACGCCCAACAACCCAGCACGGCGCTGGTGCTGCTCAGTTGCGTGATCGCCGGTATCGGGCTGGCGCTGACCAATTCGCCGACCACCAACACCACCACCGGCTCAGTCTCGGCTGACCGCGCGGGCATGGCCTCGGGCATCGACTTCAGCGCACGGCTGATCACCCTCGCGCTCAATATCGCGCTGATGGGCCTTGTGCTGTTGTTGGGGATCAGCCACAACCTGGCCCACGTGCTGCCTCACAGCACGGCACTGGAGTGGGCAAACCTCAGCCAGCATATTGCCGCCGGCAAGTTGGATGCGCCGGGGCTGACCATTCAGGATGCGCAAACAGCGCTGCGCAGCGGCGCCGGCTGGGCCATGCTGTTTGCGGGGTTGGGCGCCTGCGGGCTGGCGATGCTGAGCCGGTATTTCTTCCGGCGCGAGCGCTGAACGAAAAACGGGCCTGCATGTGCAGGCCCGTTTTCAGTGGGGGAATGAAAAAACAATCAGCCGTTAATGGCAGCGTTCTCGTTTTCCAGGAATTCCTCTTCCAACGCGTCTTCATTCACTTTGTTGATTGGCTGGTTTTTACCGGCAGCGCGCGGCTTGCCTTGCAGTTTGCCAAACAGATGTTCCAGTGCGTGGTCGAGCTTGACTGCGGCGCCATCGATCGCCTGTTCCAGCGTATCGGCTTTATGGCACACAGAAACTGGTTGGTGGCCCTTTGGCCGTGCTTCCAGACGGCAACTCAGGTCGTGGGGACCGGGCTTGTCACCGTTCTCGTCCCGCAGGTAGACCTCCACACGGGTCAGGTCTTCTTCGTAGCGTTCGAGCGTGCTCTCAATGGTAGTACGTACCCACTCCTCCAGTCGGATGCTGCTTTCAATATGGTTATCGCTATTGACTTGGATTTGCATAGTTCTTCCCTTATTTCAGCTAGCTCGCCAGAGGTCACAAACTGCAACACCGGGGTGGTGAAACCATGACCTCTTGATTACACAATTGAGCACCTGCTGAAACAATTCAAGTCCTTTGCAAAGATAAATCCCACATTACAAATTAACCCTGACGACGAGCAAAAACGCTGTTAGGGTGGGGAGTTAGTTACATCTTCTTACGCCCTGCGAAACTCACAATTGCCCCTCTCCCAACGGGTGCAATCCGCGAAAAATCCCTGCTTCCTCCACCAGCCAGTCATGCACCGCACGCACGCCCGGATGGTTCAACGCGCCCGGCGCATACAGCAGCACGTAGCGTTTATGGTTGGGCACCGCCAGGCCGAACGGCACGATCAAGGTGCCGCGCTCCAGTTCATCGTTCAGCAAGGTGCGCCGGGCAATCGCCACGCCCATGCCGGCGATGGCGGCTTCGATGGTCAGGTGGTTGCGGTTGAAGGTGTGCCCGCGCCGTACGTCGGCACCGTGATAGCCGATGGCATTGAGGTAAAACTCCCACTCGGCATATTCATAACTCCCACGCCAGGCGGTGATGTCGTGCAGCAGCGGGAAATGCGCCAGGTCCGCCGGGCCATGCAAAGGCGGGCGGCCACGCAACAGGCTGGGGGCGCACACCGGGAATATCTGTTCATCCAACAGGGCTGTGGATAACAACCCTGGGTAGCTGCCGTCGTTGAGGTCGATGGCCAAGTCGAAGTCGCCTTCATGCAGGGCGATGCTGCTGTCTTCGGCGACCATGCGCAGTTGAATATCCGGAAAACGCTGCTGAAAGCGCGGTAGACGCGGGGTCAGCCACTTGCCAAGAAACGAGGGGATCGAACGCAGGCGCAAGGTGCCGCTGATCATCCCGGCGTCAAGGCGCTGCAGTTCGGCATCAATGCTGCCATAAGCCTCACCCACCACGGCCGCCAGGCGCTGCCCCTCGGCGCTGAGTTCAACGCCTCGCGCACGCCGATGAAACAGCCGAAAGCCCAGGCGCTCCTCCAGTTGGCGAATTTGCTGGCTCACCGCTCCCGGCGTGATGTGCAGTTCTTCGGCGCAGCGGGTGAACGACAGATGCCGTGCGGCGCAGGAAAACACATGCAACCACACATAGGTCTGGCCGTGGAGGGGGCGAGTCATAGCGTTTAGTCCTGCTAAAGGGTGTCTTAGGATAATTCGTTGGTCAGTGCCGAGCCATAGGCTCAGTATCGCGCCAATTCCGCCTGCTCTACAAAACATGGCAGCGATTTCTACTCCATTGCTTGTAAGGCTTTAGCATGGCTATCAGTGTTTTCGATCTATTCAAGGTGGGCATCGGCCCTTCCAGCTCCCATACTGTCGGCCCGATGCGCGCTGCCGCGACGTTCGCCCAAGCCCTGACCGACCAGCATGTGCTCAGCCAAACCCGTCGCGTCGAAGTACGCCTGTATGGCTCGCTGTCCGCTACCGGCGTCGGCCATGCCACCGACCGCGCCTGTGTCATGGGCCTGATGGGCGAATGGCCAGACCGCGTCGACCCCACCTCGATCAATGCGCGTATCCAGCAATTGCGCGAGTCCGGCCAATTGATGTTGGCAGGCTCCCAGGCAATCGCTTTCAACTGGCACACCGATCTGTTGCTGCTGGACGAAAGCCTGCCCTATCACCCCAACGCCATGTCCCTGCACGCCTATGGCGACAGCGGGCTGCTGAGCGAACAAACCTATTACTCGGTGGGCGGTGGTTTCATCATCGAAGCCGCCGAAGCCGCATCAGGCGTTGCGCCCAGCAGCGATGTGCAATTGCCCTATGACTTTTCCAGCGCTGTAGAACTGCTGGCCTTGTGCAACAAGCACGGCCTGCGGGTATCCGAGCTGATGATGGCCAATGAGCGGGCGTGGCGCAGCGACGAAGAGATCCGCAGCGGCCTGCTGCATATCTGGTCGGTGATGCGCGAATGCGTGGAACAGGGCCTGCGCGATGAAGGCATCCTGCCCGGCGGCCTGGATGTGCCGCGTCGCGCCGCGAAATTGCACCGCAGCCTGTTGGAAATCGGCAAGCCCAACGTGATCACCTCGACCTTGTCGGCGATGGAATGGGTCAACCTGTTCGCCCTCGCCGTCAACGAAGAAAACGCCGCCGGCGGGCGCATGGTCACCGCGCCGACCAATGGCGCGGCCGGTATCATCCCCGCCGTGCTGCACTACTACATGAAGTTCAACGCCGACGCGTCTGACGACGACGTGGTCAATTTCTTCCTGGCCGCCGCCGCCGTTGGCATCCTCTGCAAGAAAAACGCCTCCATTTCCGGCGCCGAAGTCGGCTGCCAGGGCGAAGTGGGTTCGGCCTGCGCCATGGCTGCTGCCGGCCTGGCCGATATCCTCGGTGCCACCCCGGAGCAATTGGAAAACGCCGCCGAAATCGGCCTGGAACACAACCTCGGCCTGACCTGCGACCCGGTCGGAGGCCTGGTGCAGGTGCCGTGCATCGAGCGCAATGCCATTGCGGCGGTCAAGGCGATCAACGCCACGCAGATGGCCCTGCGCGGCGACGGCAAACACTTCATCTCCCTCGACCGGGTCATCCGCACCATGCGCGATACCGGCGCCGATATGCATGACAAATACAAAGAAACTTCACGGGGCGGCCTGGCGGTCAGCTGGGTGGAGTGCTGATCGGAGCACTGCTACCCGCCCCAACGTGAGCCCGCGCAAAAATAATAACGAGGCAATACCGATGACTGATGTACGTACACCTGCTGCCGAAAATCCCGATGTCAGAGAAAGCACAGTAACCACCGGCTGGACCAAACACGACACCACCTGGATGCTCGGCCTCTACGGCACCGCCATCGGCGCGGGCACCCTGTTCCTGCCGATCAACGCCGGTGTCGGCGGTTTCTGGCCGCTGATCGTGCTGGCGCTGCTGGCGTTTCCGATGACCTTCTTCGCCCACCGTGGGTTGACGCGCTTCGTGCTGTCGGGCAAATCCGGCGACATCACCGAAGTGGTCGAGGAACACTTTGGTGTCGGCGCCGGCAAGCTGATCACCCTGCTGTATTTCTTTGCGATCTTCCCGATTCTGCTGGTGTACAGCGTGGCGCTGACCAACACCCTGGGCAGTTTCATGGAGCACCAATTGCACATGGCGCCGCCGCCCCGGGCGATTCTGTCGCTGGTGCTGATCCTCGGCCTGATGGCCATCGTGCGTTGCGGCCAGGGCGTGATCGTCAAGGCCATGAGCGTGCTGGTGTACCCCTTCGTGGCCGCCTTGCTGCTGCTGGCATTCAGCCTGATTCCCAACTGGAATGGCGCGTTCTTCGCCTCCGCCAGCGAAGGCATGCCGTTGCCGCTGTTCTTCAAGACATTGTGGCTGGCCATCCCGGTGATGGTGTTCTCGTTCAACCATTCGCCGATCATCTCCGCCTTTGCCGTGGACCAGAAGCGCGTCTACGGCGCCCAGGCCGAGCGCAAAAGCAGCGGCATCCTGGCCACCGCCCACGGCATGATGGTGCTGACGGTGATGTTCTTCTGCTTCAGCTGCGTGCTGGCGCTGTCACCGGCTGACCTGGCCGCGGCCAAGGCGCAGAACATCTCGATCCTGTCGTACCTGGCCAACCACTTCCAGACGCCGGTGATTGCCTACGCCGCGCCGTTGATCGCGCTGGTGGCGATCACCAAATCCTTCCTGGGCCACTACATCGGCGCCAGCGAAGGCTTCCAGGGCCTGATCGTCAAATCCCTGCGTGGGCGCAACCGTTCGATGTCGGCGAAATGGCTGGAACGCTGCACCGCGTTGTTCATGGTACTGACCTGCTGGGCCGTGGCCACCTTCAACCCGAGCATCCTGGGCATGATCGAAACCATGGGCGGGCCGATCATCGCGTGCCTGCTGTTCCTGATGCCAATGTACGCCATCCGCCGAGTGCCATCTTTGCGCCAGTATTCAGGCCAGGCATCGAATGTGTTTGTGGTGGTCATCGGGCTGATTGCGCTGTCTGCGATCGTTTTTTCCGTGATGCCCTGAATTAGCTCACTGATCTCCAAAAGCAGCACAAAAAATGTGGGAGCGGGCTTGCTCGCGAATGCGGTCCTTCAGCCAAGTATTTGTTGGCTGATACACCGTATTCGCGAGCACGCCCGCTCCCACATTTGGATTTCTGTGCCGGGTAAATCGCTGTACGGCACGGCCCTTGCTGTAGAACTTTCGAGGAAAACGGAATTTGGCCAGTGGTCAGGCAATGCGAACTAATCCCGACACCGGCCGTCAATGACTGCATGTTCTTATCAGGCGGTAACGCACCATGGACAATCCTTTTCAGATCATCACCGACACGTTCAGCCCCCAATACCGCGTCAACCTGAGCATCCAACGGCTGGACGGCAGCATCATGCT
This sequence comes from Pseudomonas sp. PA-4-8C, assembly GCF_021606625.1. Classification (NCBI taxonomy): domain Bacteria; kingdom Pseudomonadati; phylum Pseudomonadota; class Gammaproteobacteria; order Pseudomonadales; family Pseudomonadaceae; genus Pseudomonas; species Pseudomonas sp. PA-4-8C. Next base: position 13,528 of record NZ_WKCD01000043.1, on the reverse strand, counting down.
CACCCTCTCGAACGAGACCGGCGTAGTGGCAAAGCGCATGATCAGCGCCGAACAGCGCAACGACCCGCAACGCCTCAAACGCCTGGTGCAAAGCATCCAGTTCGGCATCGCCATCGAACAGGGCCACAGCGCCGTGCAAATCCTGGAGCTGATGACGGACGGCGACAGCCACAAACTCCTGCAGCGCCCGCCCGCCCGTACCCTGCCCTTCAGCGTGGGGCTTTAAAGCTCGCCCTTCTCTGTCTCCAGGCTCGCCTCGCCCTTGCGACGCGGGCTTTCGACCTTCACCGAAGGGAAGGCCGACGACGCGTAGCGCACTACCAGGATCGCGAATGCCAACAGCAAAATGCCGCCGCACAGGTAGATGATGCCCACGTCCGGCGGGTTGTGGTGCGACACGTTGGAGATCAGCAAACGCGTGAGCGCAGTGATCGCCACGTAGATCAGGAAGCGCACCGGCATGTGGTTGGTCTTGAAGTAAATCCCGACCATGGCACCCAATTCCAGGTAGATGAACAGCAGCAAGATGTCATCGATCTTGATGTGCCCGTTCTCCAGCATCCCCAGGAATTCCATCACCGCCGCCCAGGCGGTCACCGCACCAATGGCGAACAGCGCCAGGTAATGGAACGACTCGACAAACAGATTACCCAGCGACTCGGCCAGCCCATGTACTTGCTGACGCAGCCTTTCGGCCCAGTTGATTTTCACGATGATGCTTCCTTAGGTCGGCTCGACCGGATAATGCGGGGTGGACGTGACGGTTGTTCTGCATGCAGAAAAAAGGCCAGGGCTGGGGAATAAGATGGTGGCCGTATGATACGAGGCACTTAATTCCCCCCGATCGTTCCCACGCTCCGCGTGGGAACGCCGCCTGGGACGCTCCGCGTCCCTCAGACCTGCTCGTGGGTGACGCGGAGCGTCACGGGATGCATTCCCACGCAGAGCGTGGGAACGATCGAGAACCTCAGCGTGCTGTGCGAAATTTCCGGTTCAGCCTCCCATTTCCCAACTACATTAAAAACCTACTATCCAAACCCCGACGTTTGGCTTATCCTTTTAGCTGTATATAAATACAGTAGTCGCAAAAGACAACTATCGTGAAGGCATGTGAGGTGGTGAATGGCCGTCGAAGTGGTATACCGCAGCAGCCGAGATCTGGAGCGTTTGTTCATGGATAAAGCCGAAGCTGACCGTCATGACAAGATGCTTGAACTCGCTGAGTTGCTGGCAGAGGTGTTGCAAAAAGCCGTGCCGTCGTTGAGCGAGCAGCAGGTGGAAGAAGCCGGGATCTACATGGCGAAGAACCGCGATGTCTTTGCCAAGGCGTTCAAGAGCCAACCGGACGCATTGTCCGAGTTGCTGAACCCGGCTGCGGAGTAAAGCCCGAATTGAACAGGCCCTGAATCATGGATTCAGGGCCTTTTTAATGCCTGGCCTATTTGTACAGCAGGCGTTCGGCCAGCTCATCGGCCACCCGTGCGGGGGAGCGTTTTTCGGCTTGGGCGTGGGCGAAGATTTCGGTCAGGCGGCTGCCGATGTTCGACAGGTGCGCGGTGATGCCGGGCAGGTCGGTGCCGGCGTGTTTGAGGGCGACGTAGATCAGCCCGCCAGAGTTGATCACATAGTCCGGTGCGTAGAGGATGCCGCGGCCTTCCAATTGGTCGGCGATGTCCAGGTTGGTCAGTTGTGCGCTGGCCGAACCCGCCACGGCGGCGCAACGCAACTGGCCGACACTGTTACGGTTGAATACGGCGCCGACGCCGCACGGTGCGAGGATGTCGCAGGGCGTGCTGAGCAAGGCGTCGTTGGCAATCGGGTGGGCGCCCAGTTGCTCCATGGCCAGTTGCACCTTGCCGTGGTCGATGTCGCTGACCAGCAGTTCGGCACCGGCGGCATGCAGTTGTTCGGCCAGGGCGTAACCGACATTGCCCAGGCCCTGGACCGCGACGCGCAGGCCCTCGAGGTTGTCGCTGCCCAGACGCGCCATGGCGGTGGTGCGGATACCGGCAAATACGCCCATGGCGGCATGGGGCGCAGGGTCGCCGGCGGCGGTGGTGCTGGTGACAAAGCGGGTGTTCTGGGCGATGCAGTCCATGTCGGCGACCGAGGTGCCGCTGTCGATCGAGGTGATGAAGCGGCCGTCGAGTTTTTCCACACAACGGCCAAACGCCTCGAACAGCGCCGCACGGCTTTCCACGTGTACGGGGCGGATGATCACCGCCGTGCCGCCGCCCACCGGCAGCCCGGCCAGTGCGGCTTTGTAGCTCATGCCTTGCGCCAGGCGCGCAGCATCGGCCACGGCGGTTTCATCATTAGGGTAGGCCAGGTAACGACAGCCACCCAACGCTGGGCCCAGGCGACTGTTGTGGATGGCGATGATCGCCTTCAAGCCGGTCACCGGATCAACGCTCAGGTGCAGCGATTCAAGGCGGGTGCTGTGCATGAGCGCAAACATCAATGAGCTCCCGAATCACTTCTGGTAGTGGGCCAAGTATAGGCTTGCGGCAGAAAACTGCTGGATTGCGCTGGAATAAGCCGCGCGTTTTCGTGGGATCTACGACATAAGCGCGTGGGATATCTCTCAAGATGCTGGACGAAAATTCGCAGCAAGGCTAAAACGGGGGCATACGCCGGAGAACTCGATGAACCCCCGCACAGCTTTTTTCGCCTGCCTGGACCGTTCACCCCCCGCGCTGTTCGAAGCCGCGCTGTGGATTGCTGCCGAGCATGACACCAGCGTGCAACCTGCGTTGATCCTGCAGGACCTTGGTGCACTGCAACAACAGGTCAGCCTGGGCATGCCCCTGCTACCGGCGGATGAACTCGGCCAGCCGCTGCTGCGACGCATGAATGACCTGGGGTTTGCCCAGGATGACCATACGCCGTTGCGCCCCGCCGCCGCGCTGTTGGACAAGGTGCTGCAACGCAAACGCGGGCAACCCTTGGCCATGGGCCTGATCGCACTGGAGATGGCACGGCGCCTGGATATCCCCATGGTCGGCGTGAACTTCCCCGGGCACTTCCTGCTGCGGGTACCGGGTGCCGATCACCTGCTGGACCCTTGCGGCGGCCGGCGCCTGTACCCTAATGACTGTCGCGAGTTGCTGGCGCGCCAATACGGGGAGAAGCTGAAATTGCAGGCCGACCACCTGCTGACCGCCGAGCCACGGGCGATCCTGCAACGGCTGTCGCGCAACCTGCGCCAACTCTACCTTGCCAACGACGAACCGTTGGCGGCCCTGGTGGACGCCGAGCGCGTACTGGAACTGGGCAACGCCAGCGCCTCCGACTACCTGGCGCGCGCCAGCCTGTATCAACGCCTGGACTGCCCGAGCGCCGAACGCTTTGACCTGGAACACGCGTTGATGCTCAGCGACGACCCGATCCAGCGTCTGCGCCTGACCGAGCGGCTGGGGCACCTGCCGCCCAACTCAGTAATGCACTGACCCAACTCCCAACTGTAGGAGCGAGCTTGCTCGCGAAGAACGCAAGGGCACCGCGTTAAACCAGGATGCCCGCGTTATCGTTGACGTGCTTCGCGAGCAAGCTCGCTCCTACAGTGAGGGTTTGAGAACGTCGCTGTGCAGCGTGTTAGCTCCCGGCGCCCGCACTTGAATAATCAACAACGCCGCAATCACCGCCGGAATCGCGCAGAAGAAGAAAATCTGCTCGACCGGGATATGCATCGCCAGCAACAAGCTGCCAAACAGCGGCCCCAGAATCGACCCGAACCGCGCCACCCCCAACGCCCAGCCCGTGCCGGTGGCGCGCACGTGCGCCGGGTAGAAGTTGCTCGCGAAGGCATTGAGGGTCAGTTGCCCGCCGATGATGCAGAACCCTGCGGCAAACACGCAGGCCACCAGGTAGCGTGGGTTGTCGTGGTTCAAGCCCAGCAGGATGGTGCACAACGCTGCCGCCGCCAGCACGCCGGACAGCAGCCGCACTTTGCTTTTCAAACGGTCGGCAAACCAAGCCATGAGAATGGCGCCCAAGGTGCCGGCGAACAGGAACATGGAGGTAACCAGGTTGGCTTCATTCAACGCTAGGCCGCTTTCGAGCAATAGCGAAGGCAGCCAGCTGATCATGAAATACAGCAGGATCAGGCTGACAAAAAAAGTCGCCCAGATCAGCAGCGTCGGGCGCGCGTAGCCGTTGCGAAACAGCTCCACCACGGTCAGCTTGCTGCCCTGCTCCTGGCGGTTCTCGGCTTCGCTGGCGGACGGTGGCTGCCAGTCGGGCAGCATCCGCGCCGTGACCTTGTGTAAGCGCAGGTACGGCGGTGCATCGCGCAGCAAACGCGGCAGGGATTCGGGCAACAGCCATACCAGAAACGGGAACAACAGCAACGGCGTCACACCGCCCGCCAGGAACACCGCCCGCCAGCCAAAACTGTCGATAAACCCGGCCGCCACAAAGCCACCCGCCGCGCCGCCGAACGAAAAGCCACAGGCGGCCAGCGTCACCATCAAGGTGCGCAGGCGTGGTGGCGAATACTCCGACATCAACGCCATGGCACTGGGCATCGCACCGCCCATGCCGATCCCGCAGATAAACCGCGCCGCCATCAACGTGGTCAGGGAATTGGCGAACACCATCAATACCGTGAGGCTGGCGTAGATCAGCACGCACGCCAGCAGAATGCGTCGCACACCAAACCGATCCGCCAGCGGCGTCACCAACAGCGAGCCGAGGGTGAGGCCCAGCAGGTTGGCGCTGAACACGGGCCCGAACGCGGATTTTTCCAGGCCCCAATCCTGGGCCAGCGCCGGCACTACATAGCCCAGCACCTGGGCGTCATAGCCATCGGTGACCAGTAGCAGTGCCAGCAGCAGGAGAATCAACCATTGGTAGCGCGACACCGGACGGGCGTCGAGTGCCGCGCGAAAGCTGGCAATCTGATTGTGCATCGCAAGGTACCTGTTTTTTTATGATTGTTCCCACGCTCTGCGTGGGAATACAGCTCTGGACGCTCCGCGTCCGTTTTTAGAGCCGTGACGCAGAGCGCCACATGAGGCGTTCCCACGCTGAGCGTAGGAACGATCATTACTCCCACAGGGGCCTAAGGGGTGTCAGGTTGATTGGCGGGGTGTGCCTGCATGAAGGCCGGATGTTGGGCCGCCAATGCCGCCACCCGCCCGATGCGTGGGTATGCCGCCAAGGGCACCTTGAAACGCTCGGCCGCGTACAACTGCGGGATCAGAAACGCATCGGCCAGGCCCGGTTGTTCGCCAAAGCAAAACCCGGTGTCGCCAATCAACTGCTCCACCGCGCCCAGGCCCTGGCTGATCCAATGCCCGATCCACTCCAGCAATTGCGCCTCGTCGTGCCCCCACTTGCGCAGCAAGTTCTGGGTGCTGGAGTTATGCAACGGGTGGATATCACAGGCGATGATCGACGCCACCGCCCGCTCGTGAGCCCTGGCGACCCAATCCTTGGCGAGCAGCGGCGCCTGTGGATAACGCTCTTCCAGGTACTCGATGATCGCCTGTGACTGGATCAACAACGCCCCTTGATCGCTACGCAACGCCGGCACGCGCCCTTGGGGGTTGATCGCCAGGTAGCCAGGTTGGCGGTTGGCGCCGCCGGCCGGCACCAGCAGGTTGACCGGCAGCGCGGTGAAATCCAGGCCTTTGAGGGCCAGGGCAATACGTACTCGATACGACGCGGTGGAACGGTAGTAGGTATAGAGTTCCATGGCCCTGCCCTCTCAGCGCGCCGCGACCACGGTACCGCGGCATTCGCCGAAGCCGATGGAGGTAAAGCCCTCGCGACTGCAACGGGCACGCAAGATGATTTCGTCGCCATCCTCGAGGAATTTACGCACCTCACCGGAAGCCAATTCAATCGGCTTTTTACCACCTTCGGTAATCTCCAGCAGGCTGCCGAACTGCCCCGGCTGCGGGCCAGACAAGGTGCCCGACCCAAACAGGTCACCGGCCTGCAACTGGCAGCCGTTGACGCTGTGGTGCGCCACCATTTGTGCCACGGTCCAGTACATATGCTCGGTGTTGCTCAGGGTCAGGCGATGGGCGGGCAGGTTTTGTTCACGCATCGAAGCCGTGGTGAGCAGCACTTCCAGTTCGATATCAAAGGCGCCCGCGTTCTGATCGCGCTTGTCCAGCAGGTAGGGCAGCGGTTGAGGATCACCCTCTGGACGTGCCGGCTGGGCCTTGCGGAAAGGTTCCAAAGCTTCAGCGGTGACGACCCACGGCGAGATGCTGGTGATAAAGCTTTTCGACAAGAACGGCCCCAGCGGCTGGTACTCCCAGGCCTGGATATCCCGCGCCGACCAGTCGTTGAGCAGGCAGAAACCAGCGATATGCTCGGCGGCATCGCCAATGGCAATCGCATCGCCTATGGCATTGCCCTGACCGATCCAGATGCCCAGCTCCAACTCATAGTCCAGGCGCGCGCATGGGCCAAAGGTCGGCTCGGTCTGGCCGGCCGGAAGGGTCTGGCCTTTAGGGCGTCGCACCTCTGTACCCGAGGGGCGAATGGTCGAGGCACGGCCGTGGTAGCCAATGGGCACGTACTTGTAGTTGGGCAACAAGGGGTTATCGGGGCGGAACAATTTGCCGACGTTTTGCGCGTGCTCGATGCCGACGTAGAAGTCGGTGTAGTCATTGATCTTGGCCGGCAGGTGCATCTGGCAATCAGCGGCACGGTGCAGCACTTGCGCTTCGCGGGTTTGCAGCTTGCTGCCTTCGGCCAGCAGTTCCAGCAGGCGCTCGCGCAGGGCGACGCGGGGGCCACGACCGAGTTCGAAAAAGGCGTTCAGTTGGCCCCCCACCGTAGCTTCGACAGCGCGCCGGGCTTCGCCGGAAAATTCGTCCAGCGCGGCATGCAGGTCGAGAATCGCATCGCCAATCGCCACGCCACTGCGCGGTGCCGAGCCATTGATACTGAACACGCCCAGGGGCAAGTTCTGCAAGGGGAAATCCGCGTGACCATTGGCCGAGGATACCCAGCTGCGGGTCTGCGTTGGTTGAGTCATGGGTTATCTCCGGTTCGGGTTGAAGGTGGCAGGCAGCGCGGCCCAGCACGCGTCATAAGCAGGTTGCAGTTGCGGGCATTCCAGGGCGAACTGGGTCGGGCGCAGCACTTGGCTGGTCTCGAACATGAACGCCATGGTGTTGTCGATCTTGTGCGGCGCCAGGTCGGCGTTGATGGCTTTGGTGCAGGTCTCGCCATCCGGGCCGTGGGCGCTCATGCAACTGTGCAGCGATGCGCCGCCCGGCAGGAAGCCTTCGGCCTTGGCGTCGTAGGCGCCCTGGATCAGGCCCATGTATTCGTTCATCAGATTGCGGTGAAACCACGGCGGACGGAAGGTGTTCTCGGCCACCATCCAGCGTGGCGGGAAAATCACGAAGTCGAGGTTGGCCAGGCCGTGCACGCTGGTAGGCGAGGTCAAGACCGTGAAGATCGACGGGTCCGGGTGATCGAAACTCACGGTGCCGATGGTGTTGAAACGGCGTAGGTCATATTTGTACGGCACGTTATTGCCGTGCCAGGCGACCACGTTGAGCGGTGAGTGGTCCAGCTCGCAGCCCCACAGCTCACCGAGGAATTTCTGCACCAGCGGTGTGGGCTTTTTCAGGTCTTCGTAGTGGGCAACTGGCGTGAGGAAGTCGCGGGGGTTGGCCAGGCCGTTGCTGCCGATAGGGCCAAGGTCCGGCAGACGCAGCGGGGCGCCATGGTTCTCAGCAACGTAACCGCGTGCTTGCGCATCCAGCAGTTCGATACGGAACTTGAGGCCACGGGGCAGCACCACGATCTCCAGCGGCTCGACGTCCAGCACACCCAGCTCGGTGGCGATGCGCAGGCGGCCCTGTTCGGGGACGATCAGCAGTTCGCCGTCGGCATTGAAGAACACGCGCTCCATGGAGCGGTTGGCGCGGTAGTTATAGATGCTGATGCCCGAAGGTTTTTCCGCACCCGCATTGGCAACCATGCCCACCAGGCCGTCGATAAAGTCCGTCGGCTCACTCGGGATGTCCAACGGGTTCCAGCGCAAGCGGTTCGGCGTCACTGCGCCCAACGGGCCACCGGCCAATTGCCGCGCAAGCTTGACGAATGCCGGGTGGTTGGCCGACGGCTGGATGCGGTACAGCCAGGTGCGACGGGCTTCGCTGCGGGCCATGGTGAAGGCGGTGCCGGAAAACAGTTCGGTGTAGAGCCCGTAAGGGGCTTTCTGCGGCGAGTTCTGGCCGACCGGCAGCGCGCCGGGCAAGGCTTCGCTGGCGAATTCGTTGCCGAAGCCCGACAGGTATTCGAGGTTCATGGATCGTCCTCTGAGGGTCAGTTGTATTTATCGTAATCCAGTTACGCATAACGTAATTTGATCACTATCGACCGTCAAGCTATAAAGACGCCCATTCATCTCTCGGATTCTCGCCCTTCCATGGAAAAGCCCCGCGACACCGGTAAACAGAAAGTCCGCTCGGCGGAAGTCGGCACCGATATTCTCAAGGCCCTGGCCGAACTGTCGCCGGCCACCTCGTTGTCACGCTTGGCCGAACATGTGCAGATGCCGGCGAGCAAGGTGCACCGCTATTTGCAGGCCCTGATCGCTTCGGGTTTTGCCGAACAGAACAGCGCCACCAACCATTACGGCCTGGGCCGCGAAGCGTTACGCGTGGGGTTGGCGGCGCTGGGCAGCCTGGATGTATTGAAGGTCGGCGCCCTGCCCCTGGCCGAGCTGCGCGATGAATTGAATGAAACCTGCTTTCTAGCGGTGTGGGGCAACCAGGGCGCGACGGTGGTGCACATTGAGCCGGCGGTGCGTGCCGTCACCGTGGTGACGCAGTTAGGTTCGGTACTACCGCTGCTCAGCTCGTCCACCGGGCTGGTGTTCAGCGCGTACCTGCCGTCACGGGAAACTGTGGAGTTGCGTGAGCGCGAGGTTCTAGCCGGCACCGCCCACACCTTGGCGGACGATCAGGCCTATGCCAACGTGTGCGAGCAAATCCGCAGCCGCGGCCTGCACTTCGTACATGGGCTGCTGATGCCTGGCGTGGATGCATTATCAGCGCCGGTGTTCAATGCGGTCGGGCACGTGGCGGCGGTGATGACCGTGGTCGGCCCGACTTCACTGTTCCATGCCGATGAAGATGGCCCGGCGGCGCAGCGCTTGCTGGCGGCGACCCGGGCCGTGAGTTGGCGCATGGGCTATCAGCCCTGAATCAGTCTTCGCTGTGGGACAGGGCCACGGCGACGCGGTTTTCCACGGCTTTTACCTGCGCGCCAGCGACCACATAGTTGTTGGTCAACATCGCGAACACCAGCTTGCGCCCGTGAGCATCGGTGATGTAACCGCTCAATGACGACACGCCGGCCATGGAGCCGGTCTTGGCATGCAGGTTATTTTCCGCAGCCGTGCCGCGCAGGCGGTAACCCAGGCTGCCGCCGGTCATACGGTCGGCATTGCCGGCAACCGGCAGCGCGTTGTACCAGGCGTCGAACCAGGGTTGTTTGCTGGCCGCCAGCAGCAGGTCGGTGAGGGTTTGCGACGACACCAGGTTACGCCGCGACAGGCCGGAGCCGTCCACTTGGCTCACAGCGCTGGTGTCCAGCCCCTGGCGCTTGAGAAAGTCGGCCACCGCCAGGGCGCCCGCCGCCGCCGTGCCGCTGCTGGCCGTCTGGCGGCCCATGGCCTTGAGCACGGCTTCGGACATGGCGTTGTTCGAGAGCTTGAGCAGCGGCACGATCAGCTCCTGCAACGGCGCCGATTGGTGCTCAGCCAGCACCGTCACCCCAGCAGGACTTGCCCCGCCCATCACCCGACGCCCCAGCACCTTGATGCCCTGCTGCGCCAAGGCTTGCTCAAACAGGTTGGCCACCAGTTGCGTCGGCTCCCACACGCTGATCAATTGCTGGCTCTGCCGGCCAGGCGCCACCGCGCCGCTGAGCTGCAGCAGGTTGGTGCCATGGCGACGGTTGATCCCATAGCTGTTACCCGGCCCGCTGACGGCGCGGTTATTCAGTTGCAGGTAGTCGGTGGGCGGGTAGATCTCCACGCCGACCGGCGAGCCGACGTGCAACGGCGCCTTGGCGGTGACCAGCACGCTGCCAGCATCAAAGTCGGTATTGGGCGCCACGGTCAGCGCTGAAATCTGCGCGCCGTAGTAGGTGGTTTCATCATCATGGGACCAGTCCACGCCCAGCCGCTCGGCATCGAACCAGGTGTCATCGAACACCAGGTCACCCTGCACCTGGCGCACGCCCTGGCTGGCCAATTGCGCGGCGAGCGCCTGATAGTCGGCAAACTGAATACTCGGGTCGCCCAAGCCACGCAGGTACAGGTTGCCAGTCAGCCGGTCGCCCTGGCGTAGGCCATTGCTCAGCAGTTGCGTGGCGAAGCGGTACTGCGGCCCCAATACATCCATGGCTGCCGCCGTGGTCAACAGCTTGAGGTTGGACGCGGGCACCAGCCGGGTGCGTGGGTTGTGCTGATACAGCGTGGTACCTGTGCGGGCATCACGCACCATCAGCGAGACGATGGCGCCTTGCAGCGCTGGGTCGCTCAACAGCTTATCCAGGGTTGCCGGGGTGGAGGTTTGGGAGACGCTGGCGCAGCCGCCCAGCACAAAACTCAAGCCGACCAGCAGGGTGCTGGTGTGAAACCATTTTCCAAAGTGCATCAGTAGCGTTTTCCATAAGCCTGCAATGGCGGCAACGCTAACAGCTCGCTATCAATGTGGCGACCGCTTTCCTGTGGGAGCTGGCTTGCCTGCGATGCAGGCAACTCGGTGTATCAGGCAAACCCAGTCGATGCCATCGCAGCATAGTATCTACACAACTTCGTAGGTTGTAACAGCAGACGGTAACCACGATGCGAAGCGAGCCGCTCTTGATCTTGCTCTTGATCTGCTTGTGATCTTGATCTCAGGCGCCCCGTTAAACCACGCTGGCCGAACGCAGGCTTGAATTCGTGGGTAACCCGGCAGGACGCCGGGTTAGCCGCCCCGCGCCATGGATGGCGCGTGGCGGCGGCCCACGGATTCAAGCCTGTGTTCGGGCACACCGAGCCTAAGCGAGGTGCCGAGTGGTGGGGCAAGAGCGTTTTGCTTACTTTTGCGCTGTTTGTTCAAAAGTGAGCCGCTGTCAGAGCGGAACCCTAAGTGGCCGTTACCTAAATAACGGATATGTACCCGGTCCAGCTGTGTTGACTGTTAGGCCGTCTTCGCAGGCAAGCCAGCTCCCACATTGGATCTCACGCTGTCTGCAGAATCGGGGTTATAGCCCCAGCTCTGACAGGCCGGGATGATCATCCGGGCGCCGGCCCAGCGGCCAATGGAATTTGCGCTCGCTTTCCTTGATCGGCATATCGTTGATGCAGGCAAAGCGGTTGGCCATCAAGCCGTTCTCATCGAATTCCCAGTTCTCATTGCCGTACGAGCGGAACCAGTTACCCGAATCATCGTGCCATTCATAGGCGTAGCGCACGGCGATGCGGTTATCGGTGAAGGCCCACAGTTCCTTGATCAGTCGATAATCCAGCTCCTTGGCCCATTTGCGGGTCAGGAACTGCTTGGCTTCTTCGCGGTTATGGGCAAATTCGGCGCGGTTACGCCAGTTCGTATCCAGGGTATAGGCCAGGGACACGCGCTGCGGGTCGCGGGAGTTCCAGCCGTCTTCGGCCAGACGGACTTTTTCGATGGCAGACGTGCGGGTAAACGGCGGCAGGGGCGGGCGGACTTCCTCTTGGGCTGACATGGGCGTCTCCTCAAAGCAATAAAGGTTGGGTCGAAAGTTGCCTGGGCTGTGGGTTCACAGTTGCAGTAAGGTTCGCGCCATGCATTGCGCATTATCGGCAGCTGTTGAATCACCCATGACCAGGGCAACGGTAATGGCGCCATCGATCAGGATCAGCAGTTGCGCGGCCTGCTGCTCCGGGTCGGGGGTGCCATGTGCTTGGCACAGTTCAAGTGCGTACTCGAACAGTTTGCGTTTATGGGCCTTGGCCATCAGGCGCACGGGGTCTTGGGCGTCACCGGTTTCACCGCTGGTGTTGATAAAGGCGCAGCCGCGAAAGTCTGCCGAGCCGAACCAGCCTTTGAGCGCGCTGAAAAGCCCCAGCAGGCGCTCGCCGCTGTCGTCGCGGCGTTCCACTTCGCTGCGCAGCCACTGCATCCAGCGTTCGTCGCGGCGTTGCAGGGCGGCCACCACCAACTCATCCTTGTTGGCGAAGTAGCGGTAGATACTTTTTCTCGACACACCGGCGGTTTTCACCAGTAAGTCCATGCCGGTGGCAGCGATGCCATGGCGATAGATCAACTTCTCGGTGACGTCGAGGATAATGTCGCGGGTTTCATTCTGGGTTATATCGTTCATGTCGAGTACAGTAGAACGATCGTTCTTCATGGTCAACAGCGTTTTTTAAATTACCCACCGCGAGACCTGAGCAGCCTCATGGTGTAAGCTTTGGGCCTCTTCGGATTCGACCCATTGCGAGCCCTATGCCGTCGTTCTTCAAACGCTCCCTGTTGCCCAAGCTGCGCGGTTTTCCGTTGTCCAACGAGGCCATTGAGGTGCTGCCCAGCGCCGACGCCTATCGTCGCTGCCTGCTGGAGAAAATCGCCCAGGCCACGCGGCGTATCTACATCGTTGCGTTGTACTTGCAGCAGGACGAGGCGGGGCAGGAAATCTACGACGCCCTACACGCCGCCAAGGCCGCACGGCCTGAACTGGAGATCGTGGTGATGGTGGATTGGCTGCGCGCCCAGCGCGGGTTGATCGGCGCGGGCAAGCAACCGGGCAACAGCGCCTGGTACCAGGCGATGACCCAGCGCCACGCTACCGAAGTGCCGGTGTACGGCGTGCCGGTGCAAACCCGCGAGCTGTTCGGTGTGTTGCATCTCAAGGGTTTCGTGATCGATGACAGCGTGCTGTACAGCGGCGCCAGCCTGAACAACGTGTACCTGCACAAGTTCGACAAATACCGCTTCGACCGTTACCACCTGATCCATAGCCAACCCTTGGCCGATTCGATGCAGCATCTGGTGGAGCACGGCCTGGTAGCGTCCAAGGCCGTGCATCGCCTGGACCTGCCGAACCCGCCCACCACCCGCAGCCTGCGCAACGATATCGGCGACCTGCGCAGCCGTCTCAAGCATGCGACCTACGACACCACAGCCGGGCAGTTGCCCAATGGCCATCTGTCGGTCAGCCCCTTGCTGGGCGTCGGCAAGAACAACCCGTTGAGCCGGGTGATCCTCGAACTGATCGCCAGCGCCCAGCAGCAACTGACCATCTGCACGCCGTATTTCAACCTGCCATTGCCGGTGACCCGTGAGATCAACCGCGCCCTGGCACGCGGCGTGAAGATCGACATCGTGGTGGGCGACAAGACTGCCAACGACTTCTACATTCCGCCCACCGAGCCTTTCAAGGTGATTGCGGCGTTGCCGTACTTGTACGAGATCAGCCTGCGGCGCTTTGCCAAGCGGCATCAGCCGATGATCAACAGCGGCCAGTTGAACCTGCACTTATGGCGCGACGGCGATAATACTTATCACCTCAAGGG
>NZ_WKCD01000429.1:0-2927 GCF_021606625.1 Pseudomonas sp. PA-4-8C | reverse complement strand
CAACTATGTCGATAGTTCGCAGAAAAACCAACAAAGCTGTACAGCACAATCGCATTCGAATTACCCAGAGTGACACTTGTCACCCCTATCCCATAAATTCTTCAGGAGACTCTACTGCTTTTTTTGCAGACAAAATGTGGTCCGCACTCGAAAAATCTGAAACTTGTGGTTCACTGATGATCGTCGCGCTATGCCTCGACCGACTTTGGCACTCAATACTATCTATATTGGCGATAATCTGCCGATACATGCTTTCATATCCGCATGCAGCATCATACTGAATTACCACGACATTTAAAGACTTGAGCGTGCCTATCTTCTGCGGACAGTCTGAGGAACCGCAATGAAAGAAAATTTTGTTTCGTATGGAAATTCCGTTTTTTTGCATTCTGGCTCGCCGCGCCAATATCCACCAAAGATCCGTCTCACTATAATCAAGTGACAGCCCTACGATATGGATATCTTCTTTAAAAAATAACTCCACCCAAGACACACCATCAAACGAATTATTCTTTATTTTTTGCGAAATCCCATCAACTCTTTTATTTTCACCAGCTATAGAATATGTATAGGTCCCTTTGATGTACGCGTCGATTTTTCCAATTGACCCGCAGTAATGATCCAAGCCCAACATGATAGATTTAGGATTATTGATATCACCATGAACATGCCAAATACTTGCTGTGCGCTCATCAATGTTATACTCCTTCTTCCTCCGTATGCTGTACAGCTCTTCAGAGTTATTCTCAAAAACAGAAGGAGACTGGATAGCCAACTCAAAGGCTAGATCATAATTAGTAGTGAGGTAATTATTTAACCCTAAGTCAATTATCTTTGCATATAGAGCATTCGTGCCTTGCAAAGAAAACTTATCAGCTATTAGATTTTTTGTATGCTCTTCCGATAAAGATATATTTTTTTCTCCCCCCTCAATAACAATGCGCTCGTACGTCAAGGTGTTGGGAAGGTCTTTACTTTCAAAATGGTTAAATCCTTTAATCTCTGCGAGCAAGTCATCCCAGCTAACAGAATTATTAGCCACATTGAATACCCTATTGAAACCGTTACCAAAAAGTAGACTTGCAGACATGTAGACATCACCAAATATATATTAATAATAACTTTTCAGAAGACACGCCATGTCATCAGCAGCTTATGCGTCATTCTCTAGGTGCTCCAAAACCCCACACCAACTCTGCTCATAACAACTAAATCAGCAACATTGGGTTAAATAGATCTGCCTTTTTAAGTCCAGCCCACTAAAGAAAAATATCAATCATGAATCAGCTAATTCCAAGGCTTAATAGTAGATTTTCTAAAGCGTCTTCTGAAATAGGGCTTCGTCCATCAGATTGACTTATGCATATGCACCTCGCGGCTTCAGTAACCTTAACCACGCCATCATTGGTCAATGTAGTGCCAAGAGAAAAAAATGATTTCTGCCCCTGATAAAATCGGTTATCCCTTATAATTGTCTCGATTTTCTTTTTATATTTTTCATCGCAGCGAGGCCCGAATATCACACCCACCAAGTCATTTGCACTGTGATAGAGAATTTTTTGACGATTATTTACTGGCACTTTAGGCAGAATCGCTTGAAACTTATTGTCAATTTCTTCCATTGTCAGCAGGCGAACTTCTTTTTCATAATCCCAGCCTGAATTTTTTTGAAGCAACGCCGCAACTTTTTTCGTGCTGCCGCTGACTGCGCACTCTAATATGGAAATTCTCTTGTCACCATTTATGTAGGTGACGGGTAGCAATGGATAGGGATACGCCTCTCGTGCCAGAGGATGATGCTTTACCGAGAGTTTATTATCCGTAGCTCCGTAAATCAGAACACAACCCTTAAAACCATCAGCATAGTGAGCCCACATCATTGGCTCGAGAGCGCGCTTCGAAAAAGATAAACTATAAAACAGTTGATTATGGCCGCGCCCCAATAGTGCCGTGAGTTCAAACCTGCACATTTCTGCACGAGCCTTTGGTGGACTTTTACTAGTGAATGAGAAGGTTGATGCTGTTGGGCTCCCTTCCCATAATGCTGCTACAAATATTTCCTCAAGCTCCTTTGCCTTGTTCTCCACCACGGTCTTGATTGAGTCTGAGGACTCGAATTCAATATTCCTAAAAAGGTCATTTAAACGCTTGGCGAGGTGTTTGCACTCAGGATTTACATGAAGATCAATACTCCAGGCCGAGCCTTTCTCTGACAAACATAAAAGTTTAGTCCAGCTCTCAGGGTCATCTTCAAAAAAATAAGTGGCATTAAGATCGTGAGGATCGTTAAGTTCATGAGTTTCAGAAAAATACAGCTCATTGTAACGTACTGCTTTTTCAAAATAGATGTTAGGTCTGAAATACTTAAATACATTCATTACACAAATCCTTTTGAAAGATACAATGATCAAATCAAGCATCACCAAGGTGGTAATAAATGATCACGCACCATCTCGGCCTCTAACGACAAGCCTCGAATATATGATTTTTAGAAATAATGCCTTGAAGGATCAGCTATGGGGGAGTCGCAATATTCAAGATACCCAGAGTAGCGTATGGCCATCACTTATGGCAAGGGCGTCCCCCCTAAAAACCATTGAACAAACTTGCTTCGGCTATAAAACCCTATACATACCAGCCACCATCAACCCAATTCTGAATCTCCCCTGCTTCGTAGACTCCCAGCAATGAGTGCTTTAGGCCGATGCTGTTAAAAATAGTCGACGTCCGGATTCAGCGTCATCCAAGAGCCAACCCATGCCGGCTGTACCATAAGGGTTTATACGTTGTGTGACTAAGCAGGGCGGTCTCAAGGAGCAAGTGCAACACCTGAGGTAAGGTGTTGCGATGAAAAAGACCTACAGCCACTTGAATACCGAAGAGCGAGTGACACTGATGCTCATGCGCCGGCAAGGTGACAGCCTGAG
>NZ_WKCD01000428.1:0-2957 GCF_021606625.1 Pseudomonas sp. PA-4-8C | reverse complement strand
GGCAACAACTGGTGCCGCACCTGTCCGGTTTTTTGCAGCAGTACCCCCAGGTGCGTATCCAACTGGACGTCTCCGATGCCTTGAGCTCATTGGCCGCCGAGGGTTACGACCTGGCGGTGCGCCACGGCTTCCAGGTGCCCGAAACCCACGTGGCGTGGAAGCTGTGCGACACCACCTCAGTGCTGGTCGCCACCCATGATTACCTGCAACGCCACGGCAAACCCCGCGAGCCAGGCGAGCTGTCGGCCCACAACTGCCTGTTTTACCCACGCGGCACCGACCAGCCCGCCTGGACCTTCGAGCGCGGCAGCCACCCCATCGAGCGCCTCACCGTGCCCATCGCCGGCAGCTTCGCCACCAATAACAGCGAGGCCTTGCGCGACGCCGCACTCAACCACCTGGGCATCGCCCTGCTCCCGGACTTCAGCGCCCAGACGGCGCTGAACGCGGGCAAAGTGGTGCAGGTATTGAAGGACTGGACACTCAAAGGCGCGTTTGCCGATGAGATCTATCTGATACGGCCTTACTCGCCCCATGTGCCCAAGTCGGTGACGGTGTTGGTAGAGTATTTGAAGGAAAAGCTGTCAGGCGGGTTTCAATTTAATGGCTGCTGATGAAGGCTCTTGTAGGAGCGAGCTTGCTCGCGAAAAGCCCGAGAACCCGGGTTAAACCTGATAGCGTGCGTTATCGGTGGCGATCTTCGCGAGCAAGCTCGCTCCTACAGAGGACATTGACCCAATCCTGTTGAATTCTTGCCTGATCCTCTGAACTTGAGGGCAATCGGATAGATAGCCCTTGCGCGTTGGTCTAGAGTTCGACGATGGGCGACTTCTAGTCGCACCGCTCCTATAAGAACTCAGCACCACCAACCGATGATCAGCAGGTGAGCCCGCATGGAATTACGTATCAACCAAAAGGCCTATCAGGTCGATGCCGAAGCCGACACCCCGTTGTTGTGGGTGATCCGCGATAACTTGGGCATGACCGGCACCAAATACGGCTGCGGCCTGGCCCAGTGCGGCGCCTGTTCGGTGCTGGTGGACGGCAACGTGGTACGCGCCTGCGTGACGCCCGTGGCCGGCGTGGTCGGTCGTGAGATCACCACCATCGAGGCCGTGGAGGCCGATGACGTGGGCAAGCGTGTGGTGGCGGCCTGGGTCGAACATCAAGTGGCGCAATGCGGTTACTGCCAGTCCGGGCAGGTGATGGCGGCCACCGCGCTGCTCAAGCACACCCCCGCGCCAACCAAGGCGCAGATCGACGCGGCGATGGTCAACCTTTGCCGTTGCGGCACCTACAACGCCATCCATGCCGCCATGGACGCCTTGGCCGCCGGGAAGGAGACCGCCTGATGAACACCAACGAGATCATTCCCGGCGTTGCCCTGGGCGAACCGATCAACTTGTCCCGTCGCCGCTTCCTGGCCAGCACCGCTGTGGGCGCGCTGGTGATCGGCTTCGGCTTGCCGCTGGGCACCTCCCGCGTGCAAGCCGCGACCGGCGCTGCGGCTGAACGCGGTACTCAAGTGCCCGCCTTCCTGGAAATTCGCCCCGACGGCAGCGTGCGCCTGCTCAGCCCCTTCATGGAAGGCGGCCAAGGCACCCACACCGCCATGGCGCAGATCGTCGGTGAAGAGCTGGATGCCGACCCGGCCACGTTCATCGTCGAAGCGGCCCCGCCCGGCGAAGCCTACGTGGTGATGGAAAATGGCATGCGCATCACCGGCGGCAGCATGTCGGTGCGCATGAGCTACCCGACCATGCGCCGCCTCGGCGCCCTCGCCCGCGCGATGCTGATGCAAGCTGCCGCCGAGCAACTGCGCGTACCGCTCAGCGAGCTGACCACCCAACCCGGTCGCGTGGTGCACGCCGCTTCCGGTCGCTCCCTGGGCTACGGCGAACTGGCCGGGCGCGCCCTGGATATGCCGGTGCCCGACCCGGCCAGTATCACCCTGCGCGATCCAAGCCAGTTCCGCTGGATCGGCAAGCCGGTCAAGCGCCTGGATGCCTATGACAAATCCACCGGCAAGGCGCAGTACACCATCGACCTGAAAATCGACGGCATGCTCCACGCGGCGGTCCAACACGCGCCGCGCCTGGGCATGACCGTGGGCAGCCTGCGCAACCAGGCGCAGGTGCAGGCCATGAAAGGCGTGCATTCGGTTCACACCCTGCCCGGCGCCGTGGCGGTGGTAGCCGAACGTTGGTGGCATGCCAAGCGCGCCGTCGAAGCCATCCAGGTGGAATGGCTGGAAGCCGCCGCCGACTCCACCGTGCGGGCGATGCCGGCGGATTTTTCCAGCGACAAGTACCGCGACTTCCTTGCCGCCCAGCAAGGCCCGGCCCGCGATGAGGAAAACGAAGGCGATGTGCCCGGCGCACTGGCCAGCGCCAAGACCCGCGTCGAAGCCACCTACCACAACCAGTACCTCAACCATGCCCAGTTGGAGCCGCCTTCAGCCCTGGCACGCTTTAACCCCGACGGCACGCTGGAGGTGTGGCTGCCTAACCAGGCGCCGGATATGTTCCGTGCCGACATCGCCAAACGCACCGGCCTGAGCACTGAGCAAATCACCCTACACTCGCCGCTGCTGGGCGGTTTTTTCGGCCGGCATTTCCTGTATGACTCCGCCAACCCTTACCCGCAGGCCATCGCGCTGGCCAAGGCGGTGGGTCGGCCGATCAAGCTGATCTGGAGCCGTGAAGAAGAGTTCGTGCGCGATGTATTGCGCCCGGTCGCCGTGGTCAAGTTCCGCGCCGCGCTGGATGACAAAGGCCTGCCCGTAGCCATCGAAGCGGTCAGCGCCACCGAAGGCCCCACCGAAGCCATCGCCGGCAAACAGGGCGACGCGATCGACCCTACCGCCCTGGAAGGCTTGTCGGGCAAGAGCTACGCAATACCCAACAAACGCATCGCACAGATTTACGTCAAAGGCCCGGCCATGCTCGGTTATTGGC
>NZ_WKCD01000427.1:0-2977 GCF_021606625.1 Pseudomonas sp. PA-4-8C | reverse complement strand
CTTGCTGACATTGTCCTCGCCTTTTCCTGCTCCGCTGACGGCATCCTTGGTATTGGCATAGTTATGGTTGATCGAAACACCCAGGCCGTTGCTCTCTTTCTCGCGTATCTGCTCGGTGAGCACGCTTTCACGCGCAGCATCGATATTGATATTTCTGCCCGCCGTCAGCTCGATATCATTGGCAGCGCCCACATCAGAGCCGCGCTGGTTGATATCACGCTTGGCGTTGATCGCCACATCTTGCCCGGCGCTGATCTGGCTGCTGGAAGCGGTCTCGTGTTCGACACGATTCTTCTCCCCACTGCCTTCGGTCCCGGCGAAGATGCTGATGCCATTACCGTTACTGGAGATGCTTGAACCCGTCTGCTTTTTCTTCTCCCAGCTACGTTCGCTGCTGGTGTCTTGTGCGGCGACCACATTGACGTCGCGCCCTGCATCCAGATTGACATTGCGCCCTGCGGTGATGCCGCTGCCAACCAGGTTGATGTCGCGTTCAGCCTGCAAAGTTGCATCGCGCTCGGCGCTAACATGGCTGCCCACGCTGGTGCTGCTCTGGGCTTCACGACCGGCCTTCTTCGCAGACGAAATGGCGACTGATGTCGGCCTTTCCGTATAACCAAACTTCTTCTTGTGTTCTTCACTGCGACTATAAGCCGTGTCATTCGCAGAAATCAGGTTGATGTCACCCGTGCTATTGACCAGCCCGGAACGCAGTTCAGTGTCGTTATCGGCACTGATCTCACTGGCCCGCACCCGTACATCATTACCCGCCGCCACCACAACATCATTGCCCGCCTCCAACTCACTGCCCACTTGGCTCGCAGTGGTCTTCAACTGGCTCTTGCCGCTTTTGGACAGCCCCAGGAACCCGGACTTGGTCTTCTTGCTGTAGGAGCCATGTTCCTCGACACCCGACAACACCGCGACGTCACCCGTGGCCCCCAGCAACATGTCCCCACCAGCCTTCAACTGGCTGCCGATCACGGTGACGTCACGCCCGCCATCGATGCTCATGCCGCCATCAGTCTTCTTGCTGGCATTGATGGTCAAGTCTTTGCCGGCTTCGACGACGGAGGCTACGTTGGTGCTGTCGTAACTTTCCCGCTGCTGGCTTTTGCTACGACCGAACGAGCCCTTGCTCTTTTTCGAGTAGAACGAAGCGTCTTCGTCCAGGGCAGAGAGGATGCTCACATCGCGCTGTGCATCGAGAGCCACGTTGCCGCCGCCGGCGATTCGGCTGGCGGTGAGTTCCAGGTCTTTACCGGCATTGAGCGACACGTCGCCGCCGGCCGTCAGCACGCTGGAAACCTGGCTGATATGGTCCTTGGACTGGGTGACCTTCTTGGACTTGCTGGAGGAATGCTGTTCGTCAGCGGCTGAGGAAATACTCAGGTCCTCAGTCGTCGTGATGCTCAAGTCACGCTTGGCGTCGATGCGGCTGGCAATGGCGCTGAAGTCTCGCCCTGCCGATACCTTGAGGTCACGGCCTGCCTCCACGCTGGCACCGTTTTGCGTCACGGTTTCGGTGCGCAGGCGGCTGCCCAGGTCCAAACCATTGCGTTGCTCAACGGCATCGATGTGCACATCGCGGCCAGCGACCAATGTGGTGTCACGCCCGCTTTGCAGCACGCCACCGGTATTGGCGATGTCACGGCCTGCATTCATCGTCAGGTCATTAGCTGCCTCGATGCGTGACGCACTGTCGAGATAGTCGCGGCGCTCAGCGGTGCCGTTGCCGGTACGGGTTACTGCACGGTCGTTGATCACATCACCCTTGATCGCCGTCAGCGTGACATCGCGTCCGGCGATGATGCCGCCGGACTTGTTGACGATGTTGTTACCCGCCAGCAGGTCGAGGCGGTTGCCGGCTTCGATCAAGCCGCTGTTGATCAGGTCATTGCCCGCTTTGGCGGACAGGTTGTTGGTGGCACGCAGGGTCCCGGCGTTCTCCAGGTTTTCGCCGGCGATCAGGTTAAGGTCGTTGCCTGCGATCAATGCGCCATTGGGTGCAAGACGATTGTCGGCCTGGGCCATGTACAGCACCGGCACCAGCACCTTTTCACCGTTCACTTCGTGCTGTTCGAGCCAGACGATGTCATGGGTCAGCGCCGCGACCTGTTGCGAGGTCAAGGTAACGCCCACTGCCAGGTTCAGTTGCTGCTTGCTCTGGATCGCATTGTCCATCAGGTACTTGAACAGCTTTTCGTCGGTGTTCTGGCCGTCGATAAAACGCTGCCCTGTGCGCGCTTGCACGGCCTGCTGGATCAAGCGTTGCTCATAGAGCCCGTCGCCCAGGCGCTTGGCACTTTCGTCCGGGTTGTAACCCAGCCCTGCGAGCAAGTAGTCGGAGCTCATGAACTGCTTGAGGTCCGTGAGCACCGGGTTGGTTTCGATCAGGTATTTATGCGGTTGCGACTTTGGCGCGGTAGGCATGAAGCCTTGCACGCGGTTGATGGTCTGGCTGGCGACTGGAGTGGTTTGCGCCAGCGCATTGACCGGCTGGGCGATCACCTCCGCGACCTGGGTTGGGCTGCTGCCCGCACCTTGTGCGACGGGTGTGTTCACCACCGGCTGCACGCCTGGCATAACCGGCATCACGCCAGGGATATTCAACGTCGGCCGAGTGGGCTCGCCCGGTGTGGCGACCTGAACGTGGGTGTCTCTTTGGGTCAGCGCCAGGTCTGGCTGGTCCGTAGGCCCTGTGACCTTCGCCACTGGCGACGTTGAACCGCTGGACGGATCTTGGGCGTTGATACCGTCGCCCCGGGCGATTTCACCTGGGGTGATCTGGCTGGGCGTCCAGCCACTCCCGTTGGCCACATCGCCGGCCCCGGCAACGTTAAGCGTTCTGGTGGTGGCGGTGACACCACTGACCTGACGTGCAGTGGAGCCCACCTGACGCGTAGCTGCGCCCTGTTGAGTGACGCTTTTGAAATCGAAGGTGCGCGTTTCAAGCGCTGGCTGTACATCCTGGCGT
>NZ_WKCD01000426.1:0-3003 GCF_021606625.1 Pseudomonas sp. PA-4-8C | reverse complement strand
GCCCTCAAGTATGACGGCCAACAGGCCCCCACCCTGACGGCCAAAGGCGATGATGCCCTGGCCGAAGCCATCCTCAAATTGGCACGGGAGAACGAAGTCCCCATCTATGAAAACCCCGAGCTGGTGAAACTGCTGGCGCGCATGGAACTGGGCGACAGCATTCCAGAGGAGCTGTACCGCACCATTGCCGAAATCATTGCGTTTGCCTGGACGTTGAAGGGCAAGTTCCCGGTGGGCTACGACCCGGATGCAGGGCCAGTGGAGCGGGACGTCACTGAGCAGGGTGACGATTACTGATTGCTCATGAGGCCCATACACCAACCAACTGTGGGAGCGGGCTTGCTCGCGAAGGCGGCTTGGCAGTCAACACAGTTGGATCGTTGGGGTGTCAGGTAGATATTGGTCGGCTGTGAGGGCGTCATCGCAGGCAAGCCAGCTCCCACAGTTGGATCGTGGGGTGTCAGGTAGATAGGGGGCGGCTGGCAGGCCGCCATCGCAGGCAAGCCAGCTCCCACATTTTTTAGCGCGCGGTCAGCTCAGGACTTCGCTCAAGGGAATGAAATTGACCCGGTCGCCAATGGCCAACGTGGTCCCTTCCATCACCTCCACAAAACCCTCAGCCCATGCCGCACTGCGCAACACCCCGGAGCTTTGGTTGCGGTAGATGATCGCCTTGCCCTGTTCGATCCGCCCGCGCAGGTACTCGCGACGGTTGCCAGGCTTGGGCCAGACAAACCCTGCCGGCACTTCGAAGCGCAACGGCTGCACCTCCATCACACCTTGGCGACGCAGCAGATACGGGCGCGCCAACAGCGCAAAGGTCACCAGGGTCGAGGCCGGGTTGCCCGGCAGGCCGATCACCGGCACGCCACGAAAATGCCCGAAGGTCAGCGGCTTGCCCGGCTTGATCGCCAACTTCCACAGCGCCAGCTCACCCTCTTCGCGCAAGGCAATGCCGAGGAAGTCCGCTTCGCCCACCGACACACCGCCGGTCGAGAGGATCAGGTCAACGCTGCCCAGCCCCGCCAGGCGCGCGCGGGTCTGTTCCAGATCATCCGGCAAAATCCCGGCATCAATCACTTCACAGCCCATGCGCACCAGCCAACTGCACAGCACGCGGCGGTTGCTGTTGTAGATCTGCCCAGGGCCGAGCGGCAGCCCTGGCTCGATCAGCTCATCGCCGGTCGACAATACGGCCACGAGCACGCGCCGCACCACCTCGAGTCGACCACGCCCAAGGGACGCGGCCAACCCCAGCTCGATGGGGCCCAGGCGGGTGCCGGCATTGAGTACGGTCTCGCCGACGGTGGTCTCCTGGCCCTGGGGACGGATGTTGTCGCCCTTGTGCAACGGCTCGGTAAAACTGACGCGCTGGTCGGCATGCACCACGGCGTTTTCCTGCATCTGCACGCAGTCCGCCCCCTGGGGCACCGGCGCGCCGGTAAAAATGCGCGCACAGGTACCGGCCGCCAAGGGTTCAGGAGCAGTGCCGGCGAAAATACGCTGGCTCACCACCAAGGGTTCGCCGGTCCAGTCCGCCAGGCGCACGGCGTAGCCGTCCATGGCACTGTTGGGCCACGGCGGCAGGTCGAGTGTGGAGATCAAGTCCTGGGCCAATACCCGGCCATCACACTCAGCCAGGGGCAGCACTTGCTGCTCGCGGATCGGTGCAGCGCCAGCCATGTCGAGCAAACGCTGCAAGGCCGCTTCCACCGGCATCAGGGCGCCGGTCTTGCCGGGCTTACCCACGGGATTCACAAGGCTCGGCCTGCTTGAGGTGCGGGACGAAGTTGCACGGACGATGACGGTTATCGAGTTGCTCGGCAAGGATGCCGTCCCAACCAGTGCGCACGGCATTGGTGGAGCCCGGCAGGCAGCACACCAGGGTGCCATTGGCCAACCCCGCCAAGGCGCGCGATTGCACGGTGGAGGTGCCGATATCGGCCACGGAGATCTGGCGGAACAGCTCGCCGAAACCATCGACCTGCTTGTCGAGCAGGCAGCTCACTGCTTCAGGCGTGCTGTCGCGGCCGGTGAAGCCGGTGCCGCCGGTAATCAGCACCACTTGCACCACGTCTTCGGCGATCCAGTGGGCCACCTGGGCGCGGATCTTGTAGAGGTCGTCCTTGAGCAGCACGCGCTCGGCCAGGTGGTGGCCGGCGGCGGTGAGGCGGTCGACGAAGACCTGGCCGGAGGTGTCAGTCTCCAGGGTGCGGGTGTCGCTGACGGTCAATACAGCAATATTGAGGGATACAAAGGGCGCATCGGCCTTGGCTTTCATGGCACGGTCCGGTTGTCGAAGGAACAGCCCGATGTTATATCACAGGCCCCTGTTTACCTGCCGCAGCGCAACTACCATGAGCTTTGAATTTTCCTCCCTGCCGTGTTCAATCCTGTTGTTGGCCGGAGGTCGCGGCCAACGCATGGGCGGCCAGGACAAAGGGCTGCTGGAATGGCAAGGCCAGCCCTTGATCGCCCACCTGCACCAGTTGGCCCGGCCACTCACCAATGACCTGATCATCTCGTGCAACCGCAACCATGAACGCTACGCGCTCTATGCCGACCAACAAGTGAGCGATGACAGCCCGGACTTCCCCGGCCCGCTGGCCGGTATCCGCGCAGGACTCTTCGCCGCACGCCATGCGCATCTGCTGATCTTGCCTTGCGATGTGCCGCAGATCGATGCGCGGTTGCTGGCCGACCTGCGTGCGACCTCACGACGCAACCCGCAGCTACCGGTGATGGTGCGCCAGGGTGAAGACTGGGAACCCTTGCTGTGCATCATCCCCACAAGCCTGAAAAACCAGGTGGAACAGGCGTGGCAAGCGGGTGAACGCAGCCCGCGCAAGCTCTGGCTGCAACTGGGCGCGGTGGCCCTGCAATGCCCGGCCAATGACCCGCGCCTGGCCAATCTTAATACGCCCGAGCTGTTGCACCCCGGGGCTGGCATGTCAGAATGAACCCTGCACAAGGAACTTTGCCGGCGTCTCGTACGTCACAAGG
>NZ_WKCD01000425.1:0-3013 GCF_021606625.1 Pseudomonas sp. PA-4-8C | reverse complement strand
CTACACGCCCCATGCCGAGCCGGTGTTGAGCAAAGTCCTGGCGCCTGCGGCCAGCGACCGCGCCGGCTATGTTGCCGACGGCGCAATCCAGCACGCCAACTGGGACGAGCATCGCATCGACTTCCAACCGTACCCGTTCCCCAGCTACACCGAAGAACTGGTGCGGCGCTTGAAGGACACCTTGATCGAAGGCGATAAAAAGTTTCTCGCAGACCTGGACCCAGCCTTCGTCGCCAAGGACCTGGTGGACGACCGTTTCGTGCGCAAGGCGATCGAAGCCGTGGGCGGCATGCAGACCTTCGGTTTGCCGGACGGCTATGAGCGGCACGAGGAGATCGGCGTTTGAACAACAGCAGAATCCCCGGCTGGCGGCTGGGGCTGAGTGGCTTGGCGGGGTTGTTGGTGCTGTGGTGGCTGGGCGTGAAAGTCTTTGGCGAGGCCGATGGCCTGTCGGCGCGCTTTTCCCTGGCGGCCACCGCGAGCAGCCTGTGGGAATTGCTCGGACGCAGTGAGTTGTACCTGCACATCGCCGTCAGCTTGAAGCGTATTTTTGTCGGGTTGTTTCTCGCGTTGTTAGTGGGAGTACCCCTCGGGTTGCTGGTGGGCAGTTCGCGTAACCTGGAGGCGGCGACAACGCCGGCGTTCCAGTTTCTGCGGATGATTTCGCCACTGTCGTGGATGCCTATCGTGGTGATGCTGATGGGCGTGGGCGACCAGCCTATCTACTTCCTGCTGGCCTTCGCGGCTGTCTGGCCGATCATGCTCAACACCGCAGCCGGCGTGCGTCAGCTCGACCCGCGCTGGTTGCAACTGAGCAAGAGCTTGAGCGCCACGCGTTGGGAAACATTGCGTCGGGTGGTCATTCCTGGCGTGGTGGGGCATGTGCTGACCGGCGTGCGCCTGGCCATCGGTATTCTGTGGATCGTCCTGGTGCCCTGCGAAATGCTCGGGGTCAGCGCGGGCCTGGGGTATTACATCCTTGATACCCGCGATCGTCTGGCGTACTCGGAGTTGATGGCGATGGTAGTGGTCATCGGGTTGCTGGGGTTTGCACTGGATGCGTTTGCGCGTTGGGTGCACCAGCGGTGGGTGCATGGCGGCTGATGATTTTGATCGTTGCCTGCGTGCTGCGCAGGCAACTATTTAACGTGTTGTCAGGTTGCTGGCGAATAGATTTGCAGGTCTCCCGCCAGATCGTTGTCAGCGTTCAGGGTGCCCATCGGCCCCGGTTTAATATCCTTGGAGTTCGTGCCGTAGCCCACCTTCATGCCTGTTCGTTCGTAAACACCGATACCGATCCCTCCGGTCGCTTCAGCCAGGCCGGTGACGCCTTGAGTGGTGTTGATGTGCTGGCGTCCTACCAGGGCGACCACTTTGCCTTTGTGTTTGTGTTGTTCAATGACGCGTGCCGCGTAGTAGTTAAACTCCTTGAGTCTTTTCAGGTTTCGTTGGGTTGTGCTTAGCTTCGTGTAAGCATTCCGGTCATGTCGGTGACGCGTCAGATAAAAGTGATCGAGTGGTACGACTTCTATTCCGGCGTCCTGGAATTTTTTGATCAGCGTTTGCAGATTGTATTGAGGGTGAGCTGGTCTCAGGTTGGGGCCTGTATGGCCCATGCCATCGTCCTTGAGTAATCCACGGTTGTCATAGACGACACCCTCAATGCCGACCACCTTCACATTTTTGCGTTTGAACAGCTCTATGCTCGCGTCAATTTCGCGGAACATGGCCAGATGCTGGTGGCTCTCCCCAAATATCACCACATCCGAATTGTCCAAGGCTTTTTCAATCAGGTCGGGCACTTTGTCGTAGGGTTTCGTTTCCGGAATCGTGGGGCGGTTCGGTGGGTCTAAAGGGTCCAGTTTTTGATGGAAGTCATTCATTTCTGCTTCGAATCGTTGTTCTGTCGGTTTCCTCCGGCTCGGTGTGAAATGGCCTTCGTTGGGACGGCCTTTAATGTGTACGACGTATTCTTCTTTGATGGAGTCCAGATGATCGGTTTTGTTTACGATCACTGGTGTTGTTGGCGTTCTTGCATCGATGTTCGGCGTTTTTTCGATGGGTTTTTTGTAGGGGTGAAATCGGCTGTTTTGACGAGCGCTCACTTGCCCACGGGGGGAGAAGTCCGCGCGGGGTGAGGGTGGCATCAGTGTATGCACCGGATCGAAATCCTGAGGTGCACCGAAAGCTTTCTGTTTATGCGCATCGTATGCATACCAACGCCCATCCCGCTTGACCGCCATGCCCTCGACACTGTTCCCGCTGACTTTAAAAGTGCCCGTTGCGGCCGCCTCATAGCGGCTTGCGGCGCTGATCAGCGCTTCGCGGTTTGCGGTACCCTTGAGGGAGCCCATCAGGCCGGCTATCGCTTCTGTGCCTTCGTAAATGGTTTTGCCCGCGCCTTTTAGCAGATCGCCCACGCCGTTTAACGGGTTCAGCTCCTTGAGCAGAGACGGCACCATGATTTTCGTGACCTTGAGCGCCTTGCTGACCGCAGATCCAGCAGTACCCAGCACTTTGCCAATCTTGGCCGCCATGCCTACGCCAGCAGTGACAAAACCGAAAACGTCAAAGGCGACGTCCGTGATGCCTTCCCCATAGTTGCCCTCCATGAAGTTGACGATTGCAGAACGGAAGGGAATAAGGTTGAGGAAAAACTCTGTGACGTGGGTCAGTATTTCTTGGTTGCTCTCAAAGGTCGTGGTTCCCGCGGCGGCTTTCTTGATGGCCGGGTTATCCAGTTCCAATGCCTTGATCACCGAGTCGGCAATATGATGACTGCGCGGGATCACGAGCATATAAGGCTGCTCAGCGGTGGAGGGCTGTTCGCGATCAAGTTCACTTTCCTTGAAATCACTGAGGTCGATTCGCGAAACCGGCACGGGTTTGTTCGGGAGAAAATCGAGCAGTGTTTGCCAGCCGTCAACGCGTTTGGCATTGGCTCTGTCTGGATAGAATGGCTACTCCCTGATCAACTCATTGGCAAACGCTTCGGGGGCTTTCGGTGTTTTTC
>NZ_WKCD01000424.1:0-3040 GCF_021606625.1 Pseudomonas sp. PA-4-8C | reverse complement strand
GTATCTGTCTGTGCATCGGCTCTCCATTTCATTGCCAACTGCCACGGCCCGCCTTGCTCTCGCAGCGTTTCAGTCAAAGACAATCCTAATTGCCCAGGCCATGCTAATGCCCGCGAGTAGCGGGTGAGGCTCCTGATCGCTGAGCACACTGTCAATGTCGCGTTCAACTATGCATCTCAGAGCTACGTGCTGGATACTGGGCGGGTGGTCCTGAGTCGCAGTACCGCGCCGTTGTTGGTGCGGGACATGACATTTGTCTGGGCAAACAGTAAGGGTGAACCAGCATGAATCAATCAACTCGCAACGCTGACGTGCTGATCATCGGTGGTGGCCTGAGCGGCACAATGCTGGCCGTGCAACTGCTGCGCCTGCCGGGCACGCGGCGCATCCTGGTAGTCGAACCCCGTGCTGAGCTGGGGCGAGGCGAAGCCTATAGCGCAGTCGAGCTGGGCCATACGTTGAACGGCAATGCCGCACGCATGAGCGTTGATCCGGACAATGCCGACGACCTGACTCAGTGGCTCACCGACTACATCAGCGCCGGGGGATGGCCCGAGTCGTACCAACAGCATGTGCCCATCAGCGAGCTGTTCCCGCCACGGGGGCTTTTCGGCCTTTACGCCCAGCAGCGCCTGGCGCAAGCCAAGGCAGTGTCCACCTCGACCGTCGAGCACATCCGCGCCGAAGGGGTAGACCTGCAAGTCGATGCCACCTCGGCGGTGTTAACCCTCGATACTGGCGAGCAACTGCGCGGCGCCTGTGCGGTATTGGCCACCGGCATGTTCCCGGCGGCGCGCACTCCGCAGACCGAATCCACAGGTTTGAACGCCGCTGCGCTGGATCCTTGGGATGTACGCGCAATGACCCAATTGGCCCCCCAATCGACGGTACTGATCATCGGCTCCGGCCTGACCATGGTCGATGCCGTGGTCTCCCTGGAACAGGCCGGGCATCGCGGGCCTATCGAGGTTTTTTCGCGCCACGGCTTGTTGCCCCATGTACGCCGGCAACCGCCCACCTGGGACGACTTCCTTGCCGCCGACCACAGCCTGAGCAGCCCCCGACAGTTGCTGGGTGAAGTACGACGCCAGTGCCAGCTCGCGCTGGAGCAAGGCGTCGACTGGCAGGCACCGCTGGACACGGTGCGCGTGCACATAGCGCGCCTGTGGAGCCAGGCCAGTGAGGCCCAGAAGCGCCAGTTCGTGCGGCATGTGCGTCCCTGGTGGGAAAGCCACCATCACCGTTCGCCGCCAATGAGTGCGCAATTGGTGGAGCGCTTGCAGGGGGAAGGGCGGCTGCGGATTCATGCGGCGTCGTTCAAGGGCTTGGTGCCGTCGCAAAAGGGGGTTGCCATTGCGCTGCGCTACCGTGGTGAAGAGATGATCAATCAGGTTGTAGGCGCCGCGCTGATCAATTCCAGCGGCATCGAATACGACTGGCGCCGGGTGGCCCGGCCGTTGCCGCAGCAATTGCTCAAGCGCGGGTTGGTCCAGCCTGGGCCGTTGGCGCTGGGGATTGCGGCGGATGCGACGGGGGCGGTGCTGGATGCTCGGGGCCAGGTCAGCCCGCGACTGTTCGCCATGGGGCCGCCGTTGCGGGGGATGTGGTGGGAAAGTACGGCGGTGACCGATGTGGCGCTGCAGGCCAAGGCGCTGGCCGCCAGGCTTACGACAGCTATCTAACGGATGCCACAGGGCCAAATGTAGGAGCTGGCTTGCCTGCGAAGAGCCTGAGGGCACCGCGTTTGTTCAGGAAGCACGCGTTATCGTTGACGTTTTTCGCGAGCAAGCTCGCTCCTACAGTTAGGGCATACTCGGGATCGAGGGTCAGTGATTGACTCCCCCGACCCTCACAAACCCCGCCTCAAGCCCAAACACCTCAACCCCCTGCGGCGTCGATTGCCCGGTGGTCACGTTCACCCGCTGCACCGGTTTATCCATCGCCGCCCGATACTCCACTGTCATGTCCGCCTGGATCGCCTGGCTGGGAATCACGATCGCCTGGTCATTGTTGTAGGTGACGATAGTCAAGCGCGCACTCATGCCCAGGCGCACCCGCTGCAACTGTTGCGGTGTCAGCTTGGGGATCGACAAGGTCACCGGAAACTGCGCGCTGCCCTGGCTGTCGCTGGCGATGGCCAAGCCGCTGACCACGCTGACCGAACCCGTCAGCCGTTCGCCATCAAAGCCATCGCCCATCACTTCCACGGCCTGGCCCTGACGCAACTGGTTGATATCCAGCTCTGAGACCTTGGCGACGATTTTCAACTGTTCGATATTGGCCAGGCCGAACAGCACCTGGCCCTGGCTGACCTTGCTGCCGGCCTGCACCGGCGCGCTGTTATTGCCGCCGCCTTGAGCCGTGTTGGTGCTGCCGGGTGCCGGTACCACGATGCCGGAGAAGGGCGCCTTGACCTCCTTGCCTTCGAGCAGGGTTTGCAAGGCTTCGTACTTCACCGTGGCATTGGTCAGTTCCATTTCGGCGATCTGCCGGTATTCGCCCTGGCCTTGGTCCAGGGCTTGTTGCAGCTCACTGCGCGCCGCCGCCAAGTCCAATTGCTGTTGCTGGGTTTGCTGCTTGAGGTCGTCCAGTTCGTTGCGGGGGATGATGCCGCGCTTGAACAGGTTTTCGCTCTCGGTGAGTTTGCGTTGGGTGTTGCCGGCGGTCATTTCAGCGGTGCGTAAACTGCGGCGGGCACGGCTGACGGTGGGGCTGCTGCCCCAGTCCTGCATTTCCTGCACGGTGCGCCGGGCCTTGAGTTGTGCGGAGAGGGCATCGCGCAGTTGCACTTCCAGCGTCGCTGGGTCCATGCGTAACAGGACCTGGCCGGCTTCGACGCGCTGACCTTGTTCGACCAGGTTGGCCAGCACATTACCGTCGAACGGTGCCGTCAGGGTGACGGTGGTCTGCGGCTCGATCTTGCCCACCAGGCCGATCTGGTGCACCAGCGGGTCGGGCTTGACGGCCAGCCACTGCTCGGCCGTGCTCGCTGGCTCGGCCGTGCTCGCTGGCTCGGCGCCGCCGCGTTGGCTGAGCAGGC
>NZ_WKCD01000423.1:0-3041 GCF_021606625.1 Pseudomonas sp. PA-4-8C | reverse complement strand
CCTCTGTCAATGCCACCACTTTCTGGATGTCCAGGTGCGTGCCGTAGGTGTAAATCTGCGGCGTGACGTCGGCTTCGGCGCGGGCCGAGAAGGTGCAGATATTCAGGGTGGCAAACAGGCAAGTGGCATAGAGGGTATTGGTGTTCATGGTCGTTTCCTCAAGGCTTCAAGGGTTGGGTCGTTCAGTTGAGCCGAGGCGCTTGGGTTGGCCTCGATGTGGCTCATTAGAAGCCCGCGAGGTATCTCGCCTGTGTCAAAAACAGGCGCAGATAAATCGGTTCGTATCAGGACCCCGCCCCGATACACAGCCATACAAAACCTAGGAAATTGTTGTTTTTGCCTCTGCATGTATCCTTTGCCAGAGCAGATACACTGCAATACAAACCGCCGCGGGCGAACGGACTCAGCCTCTATAGACTGAGCCGCAATTCCCATTGACAGAGGCTTGGCCCATGGAACACGTTGATCACATCCTCATCGTGGACGATGACCGTGAGATTCGAGAGATGGTAGGCAACTACCTGAAGAAGAACGGCCTGCGCACCACCGTGGTTGCCGATGGCCGCCAGATGCGCTCGTTTCTCGAGGCCACGCCGGTAGACCTGATCGTGCTTGACATCATGATGCCCGGCGACGATGGCCTGGTGCTCTGCCGCGACATTCGCGCCGGCAAACACAAGGCCACGCCGGTGCTGATGCTGACCGCCCGCAACGACGAAACCGACCGCATCATCGGTTTGGAAATGGGCGCTGACGATTACCTGGTCAAGCCGTTCGCCGCCCGTGAATTGCTGGCGCGCATCAACGCTGTGCTGCGCCGTACGCGCATGCTGCCGCCCAACCTGGTCGTTACCGAAACCGGAAGGTGGCTGGGGTTCGGGCGCTGGCGCCTGGACACCTCCGCCCGCCACCTGCTTGATGAAGACGGCACCATGGTCGCCCTCAGCGGCGCTGAATATCGCCTGCTGCGGGTGTTCCTCGACCATCCGCAGCGGGTACTCAATCGCGACCAGTTGCTCAACCTGACCCAGGGCCGTGACGCCGACCTGTTCGACCGTTCCATTGATCTGCTGGTCAGCCGCCTGCGCCAACGCCTGCTTGACGATGCCCGCGAGCCGGCTTACATCAAAACCGTACGCAGCGAGGGGTATGTCTTCTCGCTGCCGGTGCAAGTGCTTGGAGCACCGGCATGAAGCCTTCGCTGCATTGGCCTCGTACCCTCATCTCGCGGCTGTCGCTGATCTTTCTGGTAGGGCTGACCCTGGCGCAGGCCTTGTCCTTCGGCGTGCAGTATTACGAGCGTTACGAAACCGCAAAAAACACCATGCTAGGTAACCTGGAAACCGATGTGTCGACGTCCATTGCCATCCTTGACCGCTTGCCCGCCGAGGAACGCATGAGTTGGTTGAAACAACTGGATCGACGCAATTACCGCTATTTGCTCGACGAAGGCTCGCCAGGCGTCGCTCTGCGTGACACGCCGATTGCAGTGACCTCGATCAAGGAGGCCATCGGCAAGGATTACCCGATGACCGTGACAGACATTCCCGGGCCTATCAAACATTTCCAGGTCCATCTGAAACTGGCCGACGGCAGCCCGGTGACCATCGACGTGCGCCCCTCGATGGTGCCGTTGTCGCCGTGGCTGCCGGTGGTTTTGCTGGGCCAGTTGGCCTTGATGATTCTATGCACGTGGCTGGCCGTTCGCATTGCCATAAGCCCGCTGACCCGCCTGGCCCAGGCCGTGGAAAACCTCGATCCCAACACTCACCCGGTGCATCTGGATGAACAAGGCCCGACCGAAGTCGCACACGCTGCCATCGCCTTCAATGCCATGCAGGCGCGCATCGCGGCCTATCTGAGAGAACGCATGCAACTGCTGGCGGCGATTTCCCACGACCTGCAAACCCCGATCACGCGCATGAAGCTGCGTGCCGAATTGATGGACGACTGCGGCGACAAAGACAAATTGTGGAATGACCTCGGCGAGATGGAGCATCTGGTGCGTGAAGGCGTTGCCTATGCCCGCAGCGTGCATGGCGCCACCGAGGAAAGCCGCCGTACCGATTTTGATTCATTCCTCGACAGCCTCGTGTTCGACTACCAGGACATGGGCAAGGACGTGCAGCTCAGCGGCAAAAGCAACGCAGTGATTCACACGCGGCCCCACGCGCTGCGCCGCGTGCTGGTAAACCTCACGGATAACGCGCTCAAATTCGCCGGTGCCGCGCAGCTGCGGGTCGAGCCGGAGGAGGGCGACAGCCTCTCGGTGACCGTGATGGATCGTGGTCCCGGCATTGCCGAAGAGGAGCTGGCCCGTGTGATTGAGCCATTTTACCGCGTGGAAAATTCGCGCAACCGCAGCACCGGCGGCACGGGCCTGGGCCTGGCTATCGCCCAGCAACTGGCACAAGCCCTCGGCGGCACCCTGACCTTGAGAAATCGCGAAGGCGGCGGACTGTGCGCTGAACTGAGATTACCGACGCGCTCATCGTAGGAGGAGCGAATCATGCAGCAGCGGTCGCGCCGCTGCGCTGAGCTTTTGCCGGTCCTCTTCGAGTACAAGCGCAGTGTTTACGTGCTTGAGCAGCCGTTCTGCGTGCCGGGTACAGACGCCCCTGAACATCGCCGGGTTTATCTGTGCCAGGCTTACAAGGGCCTTCATCATGCGCAGGTCAACTTCCACTAGACCCGCGCCATCTCTGGCAATTGGTGCGAAGAAGTCATCGAACAGGTCATCTACCGTCAAGCCGCGCAGGTAAACGTGCTGGCAATCAGCGTCGGTTTTCGCGGTGGGTCCTTTGGGTGTACCCCAGCATGTCAAGCTTCTGACGCCGCGCCCAATCACGTCAATGGCGGTGCCGGGGTCATTGACGGCCGGCGACAAGGCACGGGAGGCGATCTCTGACAACACTGACAAGCCGAACCGGGGGTCGTGTTCGAACGTTCGACGCGCTCCCATAGCCAGGGTCGCGGTGATTTTTTCGTTGCTCGACGCCAGTTCCTCACCGCGTGCGTTGCTCAAGCTGACGGTTCTTGCG
>NZ_WKCD01000422.1:0-3052 GCF_021606625.1 Pseudomonas sp. PA-4-8C | reverse complement strand
GTACTTCACCATCGAACGTGGTAGTACCCCGCAACTCGTCTGCGTAACCGCGGATGTTAATTTTTTTCACCATGGCATCAGCAATGTACTGTGTCTTTTCGCTGGAGAAACTGTTGGGCGCGTCGTGGGTGCTGTTATCAGGCCAGGGCGAGAGGACATTTTCTTTGTAGTCGCCATCAGGGACGAGGGGGACGAGATGCTTTGCATTCCTTTTATCGTCGGGAATGGGGCCTGGGCGTGTGTCATCCAGATCGGGGCGTTTTCGAATAGTGTTCTTGGCGCTGTCTATCTCATACGTGTGGGTGCGTTTATTGCCGCGTGCATCCACAACTTCGCTTTGCACAAATACACTGGTGGTGGAAGAGTCTTTTTGTTCTTGGATTTGAGAGTAAGGAGTGTACGTTACATCAACTTCCTTAGAAACCGAGATTTTCCCATGTTCAATGATTTTCCGATCTTCAAGTGGCAGCTTTGAAATCAAATGCTTGACTTGCGATTGCGTGCCTTGTTCAAAGCTATCGAGATATACTCTCAGCCCGCCTTCAAAATGAGAGTTCACAAAATTTTTTTCGAATTTCGGAGCGGTAATGGTGCTGAGGTCAATATTTTTATCGCTGGAAGTATAGGTATGCAAATCCACTTCCTTGTGGAGTTGCGCGGTGTGGATGAATACATCCAGCAGTGAGTAGGGGCCTGGAAATGAGAAAAAAGTGGATTCCTTTGGCGTCAGCACTTTTTGTTTGATTTGCTCCTCCGACAAATGCGGGTTCAGCTCTTTTATGTAGGCCATGGTCATGTCATGAAGATTAGGGGGCATCTTCGCAAACGCATTGGAAGCCTCATTCAAGCGATCCACCTGGTCTTTGAATGCAGCACGCACCTTCGCCATATCTTCTTCTGAGTAGCTATCTGTGCTGTTCCAATCCAGCACGCCGTTCTGAACACCCCAGTCTTTCAATGCGTCGCTTTGAGCCTGCTGCTCAACCAGTTTGTCTGCCAGCGTTATCGGCGCCAGCTCATTTCGCATCATGACCTGCGCATACGTCATTTTGTTGGTCGAGCCAGGGGCCTCGGCTTCGAGACGGGCGACGGCGGTCGTAAAACTGACCCAGGAGTGGGTGCCCTTTACCAATGTGTCAGGTATCTCCTTGACTAGAAGCTCCGGTGCCTTGCGCGATAACAGGATTTCCATGGCAAGCTCCAGGTTTTCCACTGAAGCGATTTTGTTGACGAGTAAGTGATGAGCCAGCTCTTTGTGTATTTCGGCGATGTTCTTGCCTGAGAGGTTAACGTGGGCCAGGTCGAACCCTGCAACTTTGGTCCGGCTCGAGTCTGGCGCAGTCGTGTTGACGCCAAGGGCATCCATCGACGTGTAGAGGGCTGTCAACACCCATTCGGCGATGACGTCGGGCGATGCAATTTCGCCAAATTCGCGTTCGGCCGCCCGGGCGAAGATTTCAGCATTGGGTGACTTGAGGATGCGGTCGATGGCACTGCTACGATCGTTCGAGACGTCATCTCCCAGATCAAGACCGCGTGTCAGATAGTCGAGCAAGTTGCGTTCTGGTTGGCCTTCCAAAAACTTATTCGTCATGGAGATGAGTGCGCGCTGATCAGCATTACTCATTGGCGTTGGCCATGAAAGCGCACCCCCTAGATTGCCATGCATCGGTGTTTCAATTGGTGGACTTGCCAACGACTGCGCAATGCTCTTTAACTCAGTCTCATTAGCTGGAAGTGAAATGCCGCTTCCTACGAGGTAGTCGCGCAGCGTCACGGCCACGCCCGGTTTCAGATTGCGGTTCTTGAAGTAGGATGACGCGGGATCTATCTGGATGGGCGTATCCAGAATAGCGTTAATCCTTTGCTTAATAATTAGATTGTATTCTGCGTGGTCTTTTTCATTGGCGAGCGAACTTTTGGAGTCGTGGTCTTCCAGCCCCTCAACGACACTGTCTGCAACCTTTGTTATTGCCGCAATCACAGAACTCCGGTTATTCAGATCGCCCAGTTGCGAGGCTTGACTCTCCAGATGTTTCTGGGAGGGCGTTTCGACATTTTCAGGGAACAGGTCATCTTTATGCTCCCATTTGTTGATGTACTGCGTGATGGCTGCCTGTTGCTCTGCAGGCGAAAGAGTGCTGTCAAAAGGCAGGGTATGACCATGAAACTGGGCGATCTCAGCGACCTTCGCACTGGTTGCGGTGGTCGCGGGGTCAAACTTTATGACGTTGCCGGAGCCTGCCAACGTGTTGGCAGCGCTCTTGAGCAGCGGCCAACCCATAAAGCTGTGAATATCGGCGGATCCGGCGGAGGGCTTGGGCGGCGAAAAGTCGAAGGGATTTCGGGGCTTGGTACCCATAGTGGTGAAGCCGATGGTACCGCTGGCGAGATTAATAGTGATCTCTTTTGAGAGATCGACGTCATTCTCTTTGGCCCAGTTTTGGAACGCCGGGCTTTTAAGGATGCTATCCAACAGCGCACGCGACTGCCCGAAGGATGAATGGGGCGGGATACGTTCAACAGTGGCCTGTCGATAGTCTTGATTGCCGGCCGACAATTCCTTCAAGTCCTGGGTGTAGAACTCAAGTAACTTTCGATCCCCCCTTTGCTGGAGGCTTCCTCCCCGTCCCGCAAGCTCTGTGGCGATCTCGAGGTGGGCAGGTGACGGTGTTGGATCGGCTTTTGCCAGTTGAGGGCTATGCAAATCCGACACGCGTGAGTTGG
Organism: Pseudomonas sp. PA-4-8C; assembly: GCF_021606625.1. Taxonomy (NCBI): domain Bacteria; kingdom Pseudomonadati; phylum Pseudomonadota; class Gammaproteobacteria; order Pseudomonadales; family Pseudomonadaceae; genus Pseudomonas; species Pseudomonas sp. PA-4-8C. Next base: position 325 of record NZ_WKCD01000422.1, on the reverse strand, counting down.
AAATAGCAGTCATCAGAAATATTCCTAATCGATGTGGGCAACATGTTGTTCGCCCACATATGTGGAAAAACAACCACAACGATTCCATCTATTTCCTGCTCAACCGTAACGCCGAATTACGTAGCGCGGCCGCCCTATGCCTTGATCATCTCCCGGACCGTGGCGGTCAATAAATCGAAAGTAAACGGCTTAGTGATCAGTTGCATGCCAGGGTCGAGAAAACCACCGCGCACCGCTGCGTGCTCGGCATAGCCTGTAATGAACAACACCTTGAGTTCAGGACGAATCTGCCTGCCTATTTCTGCCAGCTGCCGACCATTCATAC
>NZ_WKCD01000421.1:0-3097 GCF_021606625.1 Pseudomonas sp. PA-4-8C | reverse complement strand
CCTTGAAACGCCTCCAGTAGCCAGCCTTTTCGTTCACTGTAACGGCTGGCGAAAACCCAATTGGCCTGTTCGCGTATCCCCGCGTGACCAGCGCGCCTTGAACATTCCCTTCGCTGCAAGATGAAACTGTCAGGGCATCCGGAACTTGTCGCGCTATTGGCAGCCCAATTTCTGACACTTTATCCTGCCATCCGAGTGCATTTCAGGAACACGTCGATGAGGCCAGCCGCGTCGCAACCCCTTGTTTCAAGATCCTGGATGATTGCCCTGTTGATAGGATTGACCTTCGTGGCACTCGGGTGTGGCCTGAGAATGGAAGTTGAAGGGGCCGATCCCGACACCCATTCCTGGGTGGATCTGGCGCTTCTACTCTGTGGCTACCTGCTTGTGTTCTGCCTCAAGCCCATCCAGAAGGTGATCTTGCGCAAGCTGTGTCAGCGCGCCGCTCATCGCGCCCATGAAAAAGCCGCACGCTGAGGGCGTTTAGCGGTTATCGGATCGCCGGTATTTACACCGCCGCACCACCACCTATCATTGGGCTTGCGTTGCGCAGCTAATCAAAGGTGCAAAAGCAGATGGACACCCTCAACAAATCCCAAATCGAAAAAGCCTTGGCAGAACGCCTGCCGAGCTACAGGGTTGAGTGCACGCTGCATGCCGACGGCACCCTGTCAGCCGTGCTCAGCGGCCCAGAGACCGATCACTTCGCGATTACCGGCATCGTGCGTGCGCACTATCACGGTACAGAGGCCATCAACCAGCTCGCCACCGAGATACTCAGGGAAATGGTGATGTCGCGCCAAGGCATGAAAAACAGCCGGTTGCAGGCCCTATCAGACTCCCTCGACTGCCTGGAAGGCCGAGACCGGTAACGGACTTAAGGACAGCAAGCCATCAGCCCCACGCTCGGCTTTCAACGCACTATATTCCTCGATGCAAGCATGGGCAGTCACCATCGGCGCCATGTGTGTCGAGGTCACCACCATGATATCCGCTCCCGCCGCTTCCCCTGCCTGAATACCCACTGTGGCGTCCTCGAACACCAGGCAGTCTTGCACCGGCACACCCAGGCGCTGGGCTCCCAGCACATAACACGCCGGATCAGGCTTACCCGTCTTCACGTCTTCGGCTGTCACCAGTACCGCCGGCACAGGGATGCCCGCCGCTTGCAGCCGGCGCACGGCCAACGCTTTTGGCGCAGAGGTGACCAACGCCCATTGATCGGCGGGCAGGCTCGCCAAAAACGCCACCGCACCGGGAATCGCCACGATGCCTTCGACATCATGCAGCTCAGCCTCGGTGATCCATTGGGCTTCTACCTGTGGATCGACACCCGGCAACGCCTGGCGGGTGATCGTATCAATCGCGCGGGCCCCATGAATGGTGTGCAGGAACGCTTCCACATCCAAGCCGTGCCGTGCAGCCCAGATGCCCCAGACGCGCTCCGCAGCGGCAATGGAGTTGAGCAGAGTCCCGTCCATGTCGAACAGGAAGGCACGGTAACGCCGGCTAAATACACTTGGATTTGGACTGGACACTGCGCGGTTTCCTCATGGGCTGGGCCCCTGCAATCTACGGATCACTTAGGCGCTTGTAAACGCCGAGACCTGGCCCGTCAGTTCCGAGGCAAAAATGACGAACTTGTCATGCTCCTGTTGGTTGGCTGTTGGGGTCGCCTGGTTACCGTGAACTCACTGCCAACCCGGTAGCCAACCCGAAACGTGAGACACCACCATGAAACTGATTGCCCTGGGCTTCACCGCTTTGCTCGTCACTGGCTCGGTATTCGCTGCCGACGCCGCCCCTGCCGCCAACGTGATCCACGACAAAACCGGCTTCTTCGTCCACCTGGATGTCGCCAAGGTGCTGTCGAGCACCGACACCTACGGCCAATGCGGGGTTGTGCCGGCGCAACTGCGCTACCTGGACCACCAAGACCGCGTACACGTGCTGGATTATCAAGTCCAGGGTACCGGTTGCACCAATGACAATTGATCGGGCTACACTGGCGCAACTTATTGAAGCAGAGCACTTCTCATGAACATCCTTGTAGTCGAAGACGAACCCAAGGCCGGCAATTATCTGCTCAATGGCCTGCAGGAGCTGGGGCATTGCGTAAGCCTGGCCCGCGATGGCGTGGACGGTTTGCACCAGGCCCTGGAGACGCCGTTCGACGTGATCGTACTCGACGTGATGATGCCGAAAATGGATGGCTGGGAAGTGCTGCGCCGCCTGCGCAAAGAGGCCGATACCCCGGTGTTGTTCCTCACCGCCCGCGATGACATCGCCGACCGCATCAAAGGCCTTGAGCTGGGTGCCGATGACTACCTGATCAAGCCCTTTTCGTTCGCCGAACTGGTGGCGCGCCTGCGCACCCTCAACCGTCGCGGCCCGAGCCGGGATGAAGAGCAACTGCACATCGCCGACCTGCACATTGACGTACTCAAGCGCCGGGTGACCCGCGCCGGCACGCGCATTACCCTGACCAACAAAGAGTTCGCCCTGCTGCATCTGTTCGCAACGCACCAGGACCAGGTGCTGTCCCGCTCGCTGATTGCTTCGCGGGTGTGGGACATGAACTTCGACAGCGACACCAACGTGGTGGACGTCGCCGTGCGGCGCCTGCGCCTGAAAATCGACGACCCGTTCCAGCTCAAGCTGATCCACAGCGTGCGGGGCATTGGCTACCGCTTCGATACCCAGCCATGAGCCGCCAGCGCCCTTACTCCCTGACCCTGCGCCTGGCGTTGATCTTCGCCCTGCTCGCCTTCGCCTTGTTGGCAACCCTGGGCGTGGCGCTGTACCGGGAACTGGAGCGCGAACTGATCCGCCGCGATGACGCCGCGCTGATATCCCGAGTGGATCAGCTACGCAACTTGCTCAACGACAGCAATACCTTGGACCTGATCAAGACCAAGCCAGAGCTGTTCCAGAACATGTTGGGCAACCGTGAATCGGTGCTGAGTATCGCCGCACCCGGCCAGCAGCCGCTGCTGCTGGTGAACCCGGGGAACATTGCGCTGCCGTCGATCCAGCCGCTGCCCAAGGATCACCGGCTCATGTTGAGCGACGTGCAACATTTGCCCGGCCTGAACGG
>NZ_WKCD01000420.1:0-3158 GCF_021606625.1 Pseudomonas sp. PA-4-8C | reverse complement strand
AGCCATCTGCACGCTACAGGGATTCCACCGGCATTGTCCGATGCCACCCGTGAACTCGCCTTTGAACTGATGAAGCAGATGCGCAACGCCGGACGCAGCGTGTCATTCGATCCGAACCTGCGCCCTTCGCTTTGGGCCAGCCAAGCGCAGATGATCCGCGAAATCAATGCCCTGGCCGCTCTTGCTGACTGGGTCTTGCCGGGCCTGGGTGAAGGCCGCTTGCTCACCGGCTACGAGGATCCGGCGGATATCGCTGCGTTCTATCTCGACCAGGGCGCCGAAGCCGTGGCAATCAAACTCGGCCCGGAAGGTGCCTATTACCGCACCCAGATGGACCAGGGTTTTGTCGCCGCAGTCAAGGTGGAAAAAGTCGTGGATACCGTAGGCGCCGGCGATGGCTTTGCCGTAGGCATGATCAGCGCCCTGCTGGAAAACTCAAGCTTCCCCGAGGCCGTACAGCGCGGTAACTGGATCGGCAGCCGCGCGGTGCAGAGCCGTGGCGATATGGAAGGTTTGCCGACCCGCGCTGAATTACCCACCCGATCCGTTGCGTGACCCATTACCTGTTGCCACAACTACAACAAGCTCAGGAGCAACCCCATGGAAACCGTGAAACTCGCCACCCGTCGCTGGTGGTACATCATGCCTATCGTGTTTATCACTTACAGCCTGGCCTACCTGGACCGCGCCAACTACGGCTTCGCCGCCGCGTCCGGCATGGCCGAAGACCTGATGATCACGCCGGGCATGTCTTCGCTGCTCGGCGCGCTGTTCTTCCTTGGCTACTTTTTCTTCCAGGTGCCGGGGGCGATCTACGCGCAAAAGCGCAGTGTCAAGAAACTGATCTTCGTCAGCCTGATCCTCTGGGGCGGCTTGGCCACGCTGACCGGCGTGGTGTCCAACGCCTACATGCTGATCGTCATCCGCTTCATGCTCGGAGTGGTCGAGGCCGCCGTGATGCCGGCCATGCTGGTGTACCTGTGCCACTGGTTCACCCGGGCCGAACGCTCGCGGGCCAACACTTTCCTGATCCTCGGCAACCCGGTGACCATGCTGTGGATGTCGGTGGTGTCGGGCTACCTGGTGCAGCATTTCAGCTGGCGCTGGATGTTTATCATCGAGGGCCTGCCGGCAGTGTTGTGGGCGTTTATCTGGTGGAAGCTGGCCGATGAGCGTCCTAAGGATGCCACGTGGCTGAGCGACGCCGAAAAGCACAGCCTGGAAACCGCCCTCGCCGCCGAGCAGGTGGGAATCAAGGCCGTGAAGAACTACGCCGAAGCGTTCCGTTCGCCCAAGGTGATCATTCTGGCGCTGCAGTTCTTTTGCTGGAGCATTGGCGTGTACGGTTTCGTGCTGTGGTTGCCGTCGATCCTCAAGGCCGGTTTGCAGATGGACATGGTCGAAGCCGGCTGGCTCTCGGCGCTGCCCTACCTGGCGGCGGTGATCGGCATGCTCGTGGTGTCCTGGGGCTCGGACAAGCTGCAGAAACGTAAGCGTTTTGTCTGGCCGCCGCTGTTGATTGCGTCGATTGCCTTCTACGCGTCCTACGTGCTGGGCGCCGAACACTTCTGGTGGTCCTACACCCTGCTGGTGATCGCCGGGGCGTGCATGTATGCACCCTACGGCCCGTTTTTCGCCATCGTCCCGGAAATCCTCCCAGCCAACGTCGCCGGTGGCGCCATGGCACTGATCAACAGCATGGGCGCCCTGGGCTCGTTCGGCGGCTCGTACCTGGTGGGTTACCTCAACAGCAGCACCGGCTCGCCCGGCGCTTCTTATCTGCTGATGAGCGGCGCGCTGCTGCTTTCCGTGGTGCTGACGATTTTCCTCAAGCCCGGCGCCAGTGACCGCTCGCCGGCGCCAACCCTGGAATTGAAGGTAAAAACCTCATGAAAAAGTCTGTCGTGCTGTACAAAAAACTCTCCGCGCCGCTCATGGCTCGTCTGCATGAGCAGGTCGAGGTCACGCTGATTGACGCACTGGATGAAACCGGCCTGGCCAAGCTGCGCGATGCCCTGCCTACCGCCCACGGCCTGCTGGGGGCAAGCCTGCGCCTGGACGCCCGGCTACTCGACCTGGCGCCCCAGCTGGAAGCCGTGGCCAGCGTCTCGGTGGGCGTCGACAACTACGATATCGACTACCTGACCGAGCGCGGCATCCTGCTGAGCAACACTCCGGATGTGCTTACCGAAACCACCGCCGACACCGGTTTTGCGCTGATCCTGGCCACCGCGCGGCGCGTGGTGGAACTGGCTGACATGGTGCGTGCCGGCCAGTGGAACAAAAACATCGGCCCGGCGCATTTTGGCAGCGATGTACATGGCAAGACCCTGGGCATCATCGGCATGGGCCGCATCGGCGAAGCCCTGGCCCAGCGTGGGCATTTTGGCTTCGGCATGCCGGTGATCTACCACAGCCACTCGCCCAAGCCGGCGGTTGAGGCACGCTTTGGCGCGCAGTACCGCAGCTTGCAGGGCTTGCTTAAAGAGGCGGATTTTGTCTGCCTGACATTACCGTTGACGGCTGAAACCGAGAAGTTGATTGGCGCCGAGGAATTCGCGCTGATGGGGCCAGAGACTATTTTTATCAATATCTCGCGAGGCAAGGTGGTGGATGAGGCGGCGCTGGTGCAAGCGTTGCAGCAACGCACTATCCGCGCGGCGGGGTTGGATGTGTTTGAGAAAGAGCCGCTGGATCATGCGTCGCCGTTGTTGCGGTTGAATAATGTGGTGGCTACGCCGCATATCGGCTCGGCCACTCATGAGACGCGGGAGGCGATGGCTAAGTGTGCGGTGGATAATCTGCTGGCGGCACTGGCTGGCGAAAAGCCGGTAAACCTGGTGAATCCAGGGGCATGGGGGCGCTGACACAACACAAGAGCAAACGTGGGAGCTGGCTTGCCTGCGATGACGGCGTGAAAGCCAACGCCTATCTACCAGACAAACCACGATCCAACTGCGGGCTTGCTCGCGAAGGCGGCCTGGCGGTCAACACAGTTGGATTGTGTACATATCCATTCCTGCGGTAACGGCCGCTTAGGGTTCCGCCCTGACGGCGGCTCACTTTGCAAAAGCGGCAAAGTAAGCAAAACGCTCTTGCCCCACCACTCGGCCCCTCGCTTAGGCTCGGTGTGCCCGTAATCCGCCAGTGATTTGGGG
>NZ_WKCD01000042.1:0-32686 GCF_021606625.1 Pseudomonas sp. PA-4-8C | reverse complement strand
ATGTATAAGGGTGACCGTTCGCGCAAGGAAACCCTGGTGGAGTACGGTTTCCGCCTGCCGTCGGCGCTGGACAACCGGCCCATGCGCTTTGACGAGTGGGAAGCCATCAGCCCGCAGACCATCTTCGTCTCCGCTACGCCCGGCAACTATGAAGCCGAGCACGCGGGCCGCGTTATCGAGCAACTGGTGCGACCCACTGGCCTGGTGGACCCGGAAATCGAAATTCGCCCGGCGCTGACCCAGGTCGACGACTTGCTCTCGGAAATCAACAAGCGCGTGGCCCTGGAAGAGCGGGTGCTGGTCACCACCCTGACCAAGCGCATGTCCGAAGACTTGACTGATTACCTGGCCGACCACGGCGTGCGCGTGCGTTACCTGCACTCGGACATCGACACCGTGGAACGCGTGGAAATCATCCGCGACCTGCGCCTGGGCACCTTCGATGTGCTGGTGGGGATCAACCTGTTGCGTGAAGGCCTGGACATGCCGGAAGTGTCGCTGGTGGCGATCCTGGATGCGGACAAGGAGGGCTTCCTGCGCTCCGAACGCTCGCTGATCCAGACCATCGGCAGAGCGGCGCGTAACCTCAATGGCCGCGCAATTCTCTATGCCGACCGCATCACCGGCTCCATGGAACGGGCAATTGGCGAGACTCAGCGCCGTCGCGACAAGCAGATCGCGTTCAACCTGGAGCACGGCATTACCCCCAAAGGTGTGTTCAAGGACGTTGCCGACATCATGGAAGGCGCCACCGTGCCCGGCTCGCGCAGCAAGAAGCGCAAGGGCATGGCCAAGGCCGCCGAGGAGAGCGCCAAGTACGAGAACGAACTGCGCTCACCGAGTGAGATCACCAAACGGATTCGACAGTTGGAAGAGAAGATGTACCAGCTGGCGCGGGATCTGGAGTTTGAAGCGGCGGCGCAGACGCGCGATGAGATTGGCAAGTTGCGTGAGCGGCTGTTGGCTGTTTGATTTGCGTTGATTGGGCTGGCCTCATCGCGGGCAAGCCCGGCTCCCACATTGATCTGTGAACGCGGCCAAAATGTGGGAGCTGGCTTGCCTGCGATGGCCGCGCCTCGGTTTTCCAGAAATCACCCAGGCTGTTACCATTCGCCCCTTGTTTGAATTTTCAGTTATATCGCCCATTCGAGACCTGCCATGACCACCGTCCGCACGCGCATTGCGCCATCGCCCACTGGGGATCCCCACGTCGGTACTGCTTACATCGCCCTGTTCAACTACTGCTTTGCCAAGCAGCATGGCGGTGAGTTCATCCTGCGGATCGAAGACACCGATCAACTGCGCTCCACCCGTGAGTCCGAACAGCAGATTTTCGATGCCCTGCGCTGGTTGGGCATTACCTGGGCTGAAGGCCCGGACGTGGGCGGCCCTCACGGTCCGTATCGCCAGAGCGAGCGCAGCGACATCTACAAGCAGTTCACCCAGCAACTGGTCGATATGGGCCATGCCTTCCCGTGCTTCTGCACCGCCGAAGAGCTGGACCAGATGCGCGCCGAGCAACAGGCCCGTGGCGAGACCCCGCGCTACGATGGCCGTGCGTTGCTGTTGTCCAAGGAAGAAGTGGCTGCGCGCCTGGCGGCTGGTGAGCCCCACGTCATCCGTATGAAGGTGCCAAGCGAAGGCGTGTGCGTGGTGCCGGACATGCTGCGCGGTGACGTCGAGATCCCGTGGGACCGCATGGACATGCAGGTGCTGATGAAGACCGACGGCTTGCCGACGTACTTCCTGGCCAACGTGGTCGATGACCACCTGATGGGCATCACCCATGTGCTGCGTGGCGAAGAGTGGCTGCCATCGGCACCGAAACTCATTCTGCTGTACGAATACTTCGGCTGGGAGCAACCGCAACTGTGCTACATGCCGCTGCTGCGTAACCCGGACAAGAGCAAGCTGTCCAAGCGCAAGAACCCCACGTCGGTGACGTTCTACGAGCGCATGGGCTTCATGCCCGAGGCGATGCTTAACTACCTGGGCCGCATGGGCTGGTCGATGCCGGATGAGCGCGAGAAGTTCTCGCTGCAGGAAATGGTCGACAACTTCGACCTGTCCCGCGTCTCCCTCGGCGGGCCGATCTTCGATATCGAGAAACTCTCGTGGCTCAACGGCCAGTGGCTGCGTGACCTGCCGGTGCAAGAGTTCGCCAGCCGCGTGCAGCAGTGGGCGTTGAACCCCGAGTACATGATGAAGATCGCGCCGCTGGTGCAGGGCAGGGTAGAGACATTCAGCCAGGTCGCACCCTTGGCCAATTTCTTCTTTGCCGGTGGCGTGAATCCCGATCCCAAGCTGTTCGAGTCCAAGAAGCTTTCCGGTGACCAGGTTCGCCAACTGATGCAGTTGATCCTGTGGAAGCTTGAAAGCCTGCGTCAGTGGGAGAAGGATGCGATCACCGCGACCATCCAGGCGGTGGTCGAATCCCTGGAGCTCAAGCTGCGTGACGCCATGCCGCTGATGTTTGCCGCAATCACCGGGCAGGCCAGTTCGGTGTCGGTGCTTGATGCGATGGAAATCCTCGGCCCGGACCTGACCCGTTTCCGCCTGCGCCAAGCCCTTGATTTGCTTGGTGGTGTGTCGAAGAAAGAAAACAAGGAATGGGAAAAGCTGCTGGGCGCTATCGCTTAAGCAGGCCGCTTGCGGCACGAAACCCCGGTTTTCCGGGGTTTCGTCGGTAAGTGATTGTTATCCCGGCAAAAAATTTTGGAAATTGTTGAAAATAAATTTGACACGTTTCCAAACCGCCATTAAGATTCGCCCCGTCCTCACCGATGAGGGGCTATAGCTCAGCTGGGAGAGCGCTTGCATGGCATGCAAGAGGTCAACGGTTCGATCCCGTTTAGCTCCACCAATTTACAGGTTCAAGGTTCCGGCCACACCGTCCTTGAATTGATCAGGTCTCAGCTCTGATCAGATGTACAGAAGGTTTTGTCCCCTTCGTCTAGTGGCCTAGGACACCGCCCTTTCACGGCGGTAACAGGGGTTCGAGTCCCCTAGGGGACGCCAGTTTCAACAAGCAGCTCGAAAGGTCTGCTGCGTCGCGAGACGAAAAATCCGGGGCTATAGCTCAGCTGGGAGAGCGCTTGCATGGCATGCAAGAGGTCAACGGTTCGATCCCGTTTAGCTCCACCAATTTTACAGGTTCAAGGTTCCGGCCACACCGTCCTTGAATCGATCAGTTCTCAGTGCTGATCAGTTGTATAGAAGGTTTGTGTCCCCTTCGTCTAGTGGCCTAGGACACCGCCCTTTCACGGCGGTAACAGGGGTTCGAGTCCCCTAGGGGACGCCACGATTACCCGCTCTGCGGGATTTTTAAGGGTCATTCAATTATTGAATGGCCCTTTTGTTTGTCTGGCGTTTGGCCAATTCCCTCCTTTATTCCCATTTTTCTGTACTGACCGGCGGTCGTGCTTGTCGCTTGCCAAATATTATTATGGTAATAATATTCAACCCATGAACGACGGAGGCTTCGATGAGCGATAAAAAAGCGCAAACCCGCGAACGTATTTTGCAGGCTGCCAGCGCGGCATTGATCCAGCGTGGCCCGGCTGAGCCCAGTGTGGGTGAAGTGATGGGGGCGGCGGGGCTAACGGTAGGAGGCTTCTACGCGCATTTTGAAAGCAAAGACGCACTGATGCTGGAAGCGTTCAACCAGTTGTTGGCGCAGCGTCGCGCCTCCATCGATGACTTGGACGAACAGCTGACCGGCGAAGAGCGCCGCACCTTGGTCGCCGCGTTTTATCTGTCACGCAAGCACCGCGACTCCACGACCCAGGCCTGCCCGTTGCCCGCGACAGTGGGGGAGATGGGGCGCTTGCCGGACGCATTTCGCGAGGTCTTGAACGAGCACGTCGAGTTGATGGCTGCGCAACTGGCCGGCAGCCCTGAAGAGATCGACAAAGCCCTGGCGGACATGGCCTTGATGGTCGGGGGGCTGACCCTGGCGCGGGCGCTGGGGCCGGGCGAGTTATCGGATCGCGTGATACGTGCGGCCAAGTCGGCGGTACGCTGAAAAAGGGGACGCAAGATGGGCGCATTGACCTGGGTTCGTGGTTTCAATGGCACGGTGGGGCGCCTTGCGCCGCATGCGGTTGCCAGCAAGATGCGTCGCACCTTCATGACCCCGCGCGATCTGCCGCCGCGTGACTGGGAGCTGCCGTTGTTGGCGCAATCGGAGCGCATCACTCTGCGTTTCGGCCTGTCGGCGTTGCGATGGGGGCATGGCCCGGCGGTGCTGCTGATGCATGGCTGGGAAGGCCGGCCCACTCAGTTTGCCAGTTTGATCACAGCGTTGGTCGACAACGGCTATTCGGTAATTGCCCTGGACGGTCCCGCCCACGGCCGTTCGCCAGGGCGTGAGGCCCATGTGCTGCTGTTTGCCCGCGCCATGCTTGAGGCGGCGGCCGAGCTGCCGCCGCTGTACGCGGTGGTCGGCCACTCCATGGGCGGCGCCAGTGCGATGCTGGCGGTGCAGTTGGGGTTGCGTACACAGGCATTGGTCAGCATTGCCGCACCGTCGCGCTTTCTGGATGTGTTGCGCGGGTTCACCCGCATGGTCGGCTTGCCGCCACGGGCGCGCTCAGCCTTTATCCAAGAAGTGGAGTTGAGCATGGGCATGCCGCTCAAGCATCTGGACGTGGCCCACTACCAAATGAACATTCCCGGCCTGATCGTCCACGCCGAAGACGACACCTTCGTTCCGGTCAGGGCGGCTCAAGCCATTCACGAAGCCTGGTTCGACAGCCGCCTGCTGCGCCTGGAGCAGGGCGGCCACCAGAAAGTGCTCGCCGACCCGCAGGTGATCGACGCTGTACTCGCCCTATTGGCCGGCTGCCGTCTACAGGAGCGCCAGAGCGCCTGATACACTGCCCCGCCGACATCAATCGACTGGAGCAAGGCATGGGCTGGGATTTGGCAACGCCGTTCATCATCGATCTGCAGGTTGCGGCTGAAGACATCGACGGCCTGGGACACGCCAATAATGCGGTGTATGTCTCGTGGCTGGAGCGTTGCGCCTGGCGCCATTCCCAGCGCCTGGGGCTGGACCTCACCGAATACCGCCGCCTGGACCGCGCCATGGCCGTGGTGCGCCATGAAATCGACTACTTGGCGGCAGGCTATGAGGGCGATGAGTTACAACTGGCCACCTGGATCGTCGATTGGGACCAACGGCTGAAAATGACCCGTCGTTTCCAGCTGGTACGCCCCCGCGACGGCGCGACCCTACTGCGTGCGCAAACAACCTTCGTGTGCATTGAGTTGTCCAGCGGCAAGCCCAAGCGCATGCCCGCCGAGTTTATTGACGGTTACGGCCCCGCCCTGACAGGGGGTTAACGGTTGCCGCTGGAAACCCAGTAAACTGCGCCACGATTTTTGTTGAGTGTTTTCCATGCAAATTGCTTTGGCGCCCATGGAGGGGTTGGTCGACAACATCCTGCGGGACGTGTTGACCCACGTGGGCGGTATCGACTGGTGCGTGACCGAATTTATCCGGGTCAACGACCGCCTGCTCACGCCTGCCTATTTCCACAAGCTCGCGCCTGAACTGCTGCACGGTGCCCACACGGCGGCGGGTGTGCCGTTGCGGGTGCAGTTGCTCGGTTCTGACCCGGTGTGCCTGGCGGAAAATGCCGCCCTGGCCTGTGAGCTGGGCTCTGAGGTCATCGACCTGAACTTCGGTTGCCCGGCCAAGACCGTGAATAAATCCCGAGGTGGCGCGGTGCTGCTCAAGGAGCCGGAGCTGCTCAACCAGATCGTCGAGCATGTGCGTCGTGCCGTACCGGCGCATATTCCCGTGACCGCCAAGATGCGCCTGGGCTTCGACAGCCCGGATGGCGCGCTGGTGTGCGCCACGGCCCTGGCCGAGGGCGGCGCGGCGCATATCGTGGTGCATGCGCGCACCAAGGCCGATGGCTACAAGCCGCCGGCCCATTGGGAGTGGATCCCGCGGGTGCAGGACGTGGTCAAGGTGCCGGTGTTTGCCAATGGCGATATCTGGAGCGTCGAAGACTGGAAGCGCTGCCGCGAAATCAGCGGCGCCGAAGACATCATGCTGGGCCGTGGCCTGGTGGCGCGGCCCGACCTGGCGCGGCAGATTGTGGCGGCCAAGGCCGGCGAAGACGTGGTCGAGATGACCTGGGCGCAGATGCAGCCGATGCTTCAGGAGTTCTGGCGCCAGTCGGTGGCGCAACTCACGGAAAAGCAGGCGCCCGGCCGCTTGAAGCAGTGGCTGGCGATGCTCACGCGCAACTACCCGGAGGCAGTGGAGTTGTTCACGGCCCTGCGCCGCGAGACGGACTTGGGCCAAGTCAGCCGCCTGCTGGGCATGCCTCATCCAGCAGCCGCCTGAACCCCTCGATCGGCAACGGTCGGCTGTGCAAATACCCCTGGAATAAATGGCAGCCGAGCTTTTGCAGGAACGCCAACTGCTCCAGGGTTTCCACCCCCTCGGCGATGACTTCCAGGTTCAGGCTGCGGGCCATGGCCACAATGGCGCGGATGATTTCCGCATCATTGGGGTCGTGGGTCGCATCGCGCACGAACGACTGATCAATCTTCAGCGCGTCCACCGGCAGGCGCTTGAGGTAGGTCAGGGATGAATAGCCGGTACCGAAATCATCCATCGCAAAGCTCACGCCGAGTTTTTTCAGGCGGCGCATCTTCACCACCGTGTCGTCCAGGTTCTGGATCACGATGCCTTCGGTAATTTCCAGTTTCAGCAGGCTGAACGGCAAACCGTGTTGCTTGAGGCTGTGCTCCACCCGTTCCACAAAGTCGTTCTGGCGAAACTGCCGGGGACTGATGTTCACGCACAGGCTGAAATTGAGCGGGTCCACCAAGCCGTCGGCAATCAACTGGGCAAAGGCGCCGCAGGCTTCATCGAGAATCCAGGTGCCGACCTCCAGGATCAGGCCGCTGTCTTCCAATACCTTGATAAATTCCGTCGGCGACTGCGCGCCCAATTGTGGATGCTGCCAGCGCACCAGGGCCTCGGCGCCGACTATCCGGTTGCCGCGCGCATCCACCTGGGGCTGGTAATGCACGCTGAATTCGCCGCGGGACAAGGCCAGGCGCAAGTCGGTCTCCATGCGCAGGCGCTCGCTGGCGGTTTTTTGCATGCTGTTGTGGAACATCTGCGTGGTGTTGCGCCCGGAGTCCTTGGCGCGGTACAGGGCGATGTCAGCGCGTTTGAGCAGATCGGCGGGTGTGGTGCCATGGTCGGGGATCAACGCCACGCCGATGCTGGGCGTGACCTGCAGCCGATGGCCGTCGAGAAACATCGGTTCCGAAAGCAATTCGCGCAGGGTATCGGCCAGCGCTTGCACCTGGCTGCTGACCGTCTGGCGGGTGCCCTCCAGGCCGCTGAGCAATACCACAAACTCATCGCCGCCCAGGCGCGCCACGGTGTCCTCCATGCGCACGCTGGCCTCCAGGCGCGCGGTGACGATTTTCAGCACGGTGTCGCCAACGGGGTGGCCGAGGGAGTCGTTGATGTGTTTGAAGTGGTCCAGGTCCAGAAACAGCAGGGCGCCGCGCAGATTGTGGCGCTTGAGCAGGGCGATCTGCTGGCTCAGGCGGTCCATCAGCAGCGCACGGTTTGGCAGGTTGGTCAGCGGGTCGTGATAGGCCAGGTGACGGATCTGCGCCTGGGCATTCTTCAATAGGCTTACATCCCGCGCGGTCAGCAGCAGACAGGGGGTTTCATTCAAGGTGATCGGCTCCACTGACACCTCCACTGCCAGTACCTCGCCGCGCTTGTTGCGCCAGAGCATTTCCAGGTGGTGGATGCGGCCCTTGATCTGCAACTCGGCCAACAGTGCGGCGCGTTGGTTTTCATCGGCCCAGATGCCGATCTGGTACAGGGTCAGGCCGATGGCCTCTTCGGTGCGGTAACCGGTCAGGCGGCAAAAGCCGTCGTTGACCTCCACATAACGGCCGGTGTCGCGTTCGGTGATGGAAATTGCGTCGGGGCTGGAGTGAAACGCCTTGGCGAACTTCTCTTCACTGGCCTTGAGTGCGGCTTCCGAGCGTTGCTGCTGGGTAATATCGCGCAGCGTGGTGACGATGCACGGCTGGTCGCTGACCTTGATCAAGCGGCTGGAAATCATGCAGGTCAGGCTTTGGCCGTCCTTGTGATGCACCACGATAGCCACATTGCTCAGGGCCTGTTCGCGAATCACCTGCTCGATGCGCTGCAGGCGCTTGCTGGAGTCGTCCCACAGGCCGATTTGTTCGGCGCTTTTGTCCAGTACTTCGGCGGCTGTAAAGCCAAACGTCTGGGTAAACGCCGGGTTGATCTCGATAAACGCGCCGCTCTCCAGGCAGGTGACGCAGATCGGGTCGGGGCTGGCCTGGAACAGGCTGGCGAACTTCTCTTCCGAGGCGGTCAGCCGTTGCTCGCGCTCGACCTGGTCGGTGATGTCCAGCAAGGTGCCGGCCATGCGCAGGGGCTTGCCTGATTCATCGCGATACAGGCGTGCGCGGCTCTCCAGGTAGCGCGGGCTGCCGTCTTCCATTTGCACGCGGTAGGTCAACTGATAGTTGCCGTCCGGGCCTTCGCGCAGACTGCGGTACGCATGGCGCATGCCCTCGCGGTCTTCATCGGACATGCCCTCAAAAAACGCATCGAAGGATTCATGGAACGGCGCGGGTTCCAGCCCGTGCAACTGGGCGGCACGCGCTGAGCCGTAGAGCATGCCGCTGGGGATGTGCCAATCCCAGGTGCCCAGTTGCGCGGAATCCAGGGCCAGGTCCAGGCGCTCCTGGCTGTCCTTGAGTGCTTGCTCGGCGTTTTTACGTTCGGTGGTGTCCAGGAACGTGCTGATCAGGTACGCCTCGCCGTCCAGTTCGACCTTTTGCGCGCTGAGGGTGCCGTCATGGATCTGGCCGTTGCTGGCGCAGAACTGCACTTCCATGGTGATGGGTTCCCCCTTGCGCTGCGTGGCCTTGACCAGCAGCGCACGCTGTTCCGGGTGGCGCCACAAGCCCAGTTCCAGGGTGGTGCGGCCGATGGCATCGGCCACCGGCCAACCGAACAGCATCTCGAAATACTGGTTGGCTTCGCTGATCAAACCGTCAGCCTGACGCGTCAGCAGTACCATGTTCGGGCACAGGTGGAACAGGGTGGCAAAGCGCTTTTCCGAATGGCTGAGGGCGTGTTCACGGTCGCGTTGGTGGGTGATCTCGCGGATCACCCCGATCATGCGCCGCCGTCCGGCTTTGTCGGGAACCAGGCTGCCGCTGATTTCCAGCCAGTGCTGGCTGCCATCGGGCCATTGGATGCGGTGGTGCATGGCGCGGTCGAGCGGCTCTCCGGCGAGCACCGCATGAAAGCCGCGCACCACCCGCGCACTGTCTTGTGGGGCCAGCAGGTCGAGGTAGTCGAGGTCCTTGGGCAGAGGCTGGCGCGGGTCAAAGCCGAATAACGCCTGGGTACCCCGCGACCAGCTGATTCTTCCCGTGTCGATTTCCCAGGACCAGGCACCCAGTCGCGCGGCATTGAGGGCCGTCAGCAGTTGCGGGGCGCTGTCCCAGCTTTGTTCCGCCGCTTGAGGGTCCAGGGCGTAGATGCGGGGCAGGGGGGGAACCGGGTCAACGGGGTTGCGCATTATCAAAGGGCCTTGGCTCATTGAGAAAACCGCGCGGTTTGACCTAAACCCCTGGCCCACACAGTGTCATGCCGGTAACCCTGGCAGATCGACCTGTGCATCCAACAGGCTCATGAAAGCCCGCGCAGCGTTCGACAGCGTCCTTTCGGTGTGCACGATATAGCCTAGCTGGCGACTGAGCTGTATGCCCGGCAAAGCGATACTTGCCACCTGATCATCGAGCATGGTGCGCGGCAACACGCTCCAGGCCAGGCCGATGGAGACCATCATCTTGATGGTTTCCAGGTAGTTAGTGCTCATCGCAATATTAGGTGTGAGGCCCTGGGCCTCGAACAGGCGGCTGACAATATGGTGGGTAAAGGTGTTGCCGCCGGGAAATACCGCCGGATGCCCGGCGATATCGGCCAGGCTGACGGAGCCGTTGCTGATCAGGCTGTGTTCGGGCGCCACCACAAAATCCAGCGGGTCGTCCCACACGCGGGTAGCTTGCACCAGGTTGTGGGGCTCTGGCGCCAGGGTGATCACCGCGACTTCCGCACGGCCGTGGAGGATTTCTTCGTAGGCCACTTCTGAATCCAGAAACTGAATATCCAGCGCCACATTGGGGTATTGCCGCGTGAAAGTGCGCAGGATCGGTGGCAGACGGTGCAGGCCAATATGGTGGCTGGTGGCCAGGGTTAGGCGCCCGCTGACCTCGCCGGTGAGGTTGGTCAGGGCGCGGCGGGTGTCGTCCAGCACGTTGAGGATTTGATAAGCGCGTGGCAGCAAGGCCCGTCCGGCCTCGGTCAAGCCGACTTCACGGCCCAGGCGGTCGAACAGCCGTACCTTCAATTGTTGTTCCAGGCCGGCGATGCGCTTGCTGATGGCCGGCTGGGTCAGGTGCAGGCGTTCGCCGGCGCCGGAGAAACTGCCGGTTTCGGCGATGGCGATAAAGGCGTTGAGGTTGGCCAGGTCCATGGTGCTATTCCAGTTGGTAATCCAAAGCATAAAAAATATGAATTTGAGTTATTTAATGTAGCGCCATACCATCAGCCTCACAAGCCAAAGGGTTATTGAAAAGCCCGGCGTATAGAAGCACCGCTGATGAGGACCGACTGATGGCCGGCAAAACGCTTTACGACAAGCTTTGGGATTCCCATGAAGTGAAACGTCGCGATGATGGATCGTCGCTGATCTATATCGACCGTCACATCATCCATGAAGTGACCTCGCCCCAAGCGTTCGAAGGCCTGCGACTGGCCGGGCGCAAGCCTTGGCGCGTCGACTCCATCATCGCCACGCCGGACCACAACGTGCCCACCACGCCTGAGCGCAAGGGCGGCATCGAAGCCATTGCCGACCAGGTCTCGCGGTTGCAGGTGCAGACCCTCGACGACTATTGCGACGAGTACGGCATCACCGAATTCAAGATGAACGACGTGCGCCAAGGCATCGTCCATGTCATCGGCCCGGAGCAGGGTGCAACCTTGCCGGGCATGACCGTGGTCTGCGGTGACTCCCATACCTCCACCCATGGTGCGTTCGGCGCCCTGGCCCATGGCATCGGCACTTCCGAGGTGGAACACGTATTTGCCACCCAGTGCCTGGTGGCCAAGAAAATGAAGAACATGTTGGTACGCGTCGAAGGCCAATTGCCGTTTGGCGTGACCGCCAAGGACATCGTACTGGCCGTGATCGGCAAGATCGGCACTGCCGGTGGTAACGGCCATGCCATCGAGTTCGCCGGCAGTGCAATCCGCGACCTGTCCATCGAAGGCCGCATGACCATCTGCAACATGTCCATCGAAGCCGGTGCCCGCGTGGGCATGGTGGCGGCGGACGAAAAGACCGTCGAATACGTCAAGGGTCGCCCGTTCGCGCCGCAAGGCGCCGATTGGGACGCCGCCGTTGAAGCCTGGAAAGACCTAGTCTCCGACGCCGATGCGGTGTTCGACACCGTGGTCGAACTCGACGCTGCGCAGATCAAGCCGCAAGTCAGCTGGGGCACTTCGCCGGAAATGGTCTTGGCCGTTGACCAGAACGTGCCGGACCCGGCCAAAGAGGCCGACCTGGTCAAGCGCGGCTCCATCGAGCGCGCCTTGAAATACATGGGGTTGACCGCCAACCAGGCGATCACCGACATCCAGTTGGACCGCGTATTTATCGGCTCCTGCACCAACTCGCGGATCGAAGACCTGCGCGCCGCGGCGGTGATCGCCAAGGGGCGCAAGGTGGCCTCGACCATCAAGCAAGCCATTGTGGTACCAGGTTCCGGGCTGGTTAAAGCCCAGGCGGAAGCCGAAGGCCTGGACAAGATCTTCCTCGAAGCCGGTTTTGAATGGCGTGAGCCGGGCTGCTCGATGTGCCTGGCGATGAACCCGGACCGCCTGGAGTCGGGCGAGCATTGCGCGTCGA
This sequence comes from Pseudomonas sp. PA-4-8C, assembly GCF_021606625.1. Classification (NCBI taxonomy): domain Bacteria; kingdom Pseudomonadati; phylum Pseudomonadota; class Gammaproteobacteria; order Pseudomonadales; family Pseudomonadaceae; genus Pseudomonas; species Pseudomonas sp. PA-4-8C. The sequence continues at coordinate 20,672 of NZ_WKCD01000042.1, read as the reverse complement.
CCTCCAACCGTAACTTCGAAGGGCGCCAAGGCGCGGGTGGGCGTACCCACCTGGTGAGCCCGGCCATGGCCGCCGCCGCTGCCGTCAACGGTCGTTTCATCGACGTTCGCGAATTGATCTGAGGAAAACCCGATGAGAGCTTTTACCCAACACACGGGCCTTGTAGCGCCGTTGGACCGTGCCAACGTAGATACCGACCAGATCATCCCCAAGCAATTCTTGAAGTCGATCAAGCGCACCGGTTTCGGCCCTAACCTGTTCGACGAGTGGCGCTACCTGGACGTGGGCTACGCCTACCAGGACAACTCCAAGCGCCCGCTGAACGAGGACTTCGTGCTTAACGCCGAGCGCTACCAGGGCGCCAGCGTGTTGCTGGCCCGGGAAAACTTCGGCTGCGGCTCCAGCCGCGAGCACGCCCCGTGGGCCCTGGAAGAGTACGGCTTTCGCAGCATCATCGCGCCGAGCTACGCCGATATCTTCTTCAACAACAGCTTCAAGAACGGCCTGTTGCCGATCATCTTGAGCGACGCTGAAGTGGACGAGTTGTTCCAGCAAGTGGAAGCCAATGTCGGCTACCAGTTGACGGTGGACCTGGCCGCGCAAACCGTGACCCGCCCGGACGGCAAGGTGTATCACTTTGAAGTGGATGCCTTCCGCAAGCACTGCCTGATCAACGGCCTGGACGACATCGGCCTGACCTTGCAGGACGGCGATGCGATTGCTGCGTTTGAAGCCAAGCACCGGGCGAGCCAGCCCTGGTTGTTTCGCGATGCCTGATTTGCGGTAAACCGTGCGGGCCTCATCGCGGGCAAGCCCGACTCCCACATTGGAGTGCATTCCAACGGTGGGAGCTGGCTTGCCTGCGATAGCGCCAGTGCAACCACCACAAACCCAAGGAAAGCCTCCATGACCACCCCCGCCCACACCCAAGTCGTGCAAAAACAATTCGGCGAGCAAGCCTCGGCCTACCTGAGCAGCGCCGTACACGCCCAGGGCACCGAATTCGCTGTGCTGCAAGCCGAACTGGCCGGGCAGGGCGCTGCGCGACTGCTGGACCTGGGCTGCGGTGCCGGTCATGTCAGCTTCCACGTGGCGCCTCTGGTTAAAGAGGTGGTGGCCTACGATCTGTCCCAGCCTATGCTCGACGTGGTGGCCGCCGCCGCCAAAGACCGCAACCTGGCCAACATCCGCACCGTGCACGGCGCCGCCGAGCGGCTGCCCTTCGCCGATGGCGAGTTCGACTTCGTGTTCAGCCGTTACTCGGCCCATCACTGGAGCGACCTCGGCCTGGCCCTGCGTGAAGTGCGCCGGGTGCTCAAGCCGGGCGGCGTGGCGGCATTTGTGGATGTCTTGTCACCGGGCAGCCCACTGTTGGACACTTACCTGCAAACCGTCGAAGTGCTGCGCGACACCAGCCACGTGCGTGATTACTCCGGCGCCGAGTGGATGCGCCAGTTGAGTGAGGCCGGCCTGCACGTACGCAACAGCAGCCGCCAACGCTTGCGCCTGGAATACACCTCGTGGGTCGAGCGCATGCGCACGCCCGAGGTACTGCGGGCAGCAATCCTGGAGCTGCAAAAGGCGATGGGCCAGGAAGTACGCGACTATTACGAAATTCAAGCCGACGGCACCTTCAGCACCGATGTGCTGGTGGTCTTCGCCGAACGCTGATTGATGGTTCCCGACCTGCCTGTGGGCGGGTCGCCCGATGAAATGAGGAAAGCATGAGCAAGCAGATTCTGATTCTCCCTGGCGACGGTATTGGTCCGGAAATCATGGCCGAAGCGGTCAAGGTCCTTGAGCTTGCCAACAGCAAGTACAGCCTGGGCTTCGAGCTGAGCCACGATGTGATCGGCGGCGCCGCCATCGACAAGCACGGCGTGCCCCTGGCCGACGAGACCCTCGACCGCGCCCGGGCTGCCGATGCCGTGCTGCTCGGCGCCGTGGGCGGGCCGAAATGGGACAAGATCGAACGTGACATCCGCCCTGAGCGCGGCCTGCTGAAAATCCGTGCGCAACTGGGCCTGTTCGGCAACCTGCGCCCGGCCATCCTCTACCCGCAACTGGCTGACGCGTCGAGCCTCAAGCCGGAAGTGGTAGCGGGCCTGGATATCCTCATCGTGCGTGAGCTGACCGGCGGTATCTACTTCGGCTCGCCACGGGGCGTGCGCGAGTTGGAAAATGGTGAGCGTCAGGCCTATGACACGCTGCCATACAGCGAGAGCGAAATCCGCCGTATCGCCCGTGTCGGTTTCGACATGGCGCGCGTGCGCGGCAAAAAAGTCTGCTCGGTGGATAAAGCCAACGTGTTGGCTTCCAGCCAGCTGTGGCGTGAAATCGTCGAAGAAGTCGCCAAGGATTACCCGGACGTCGAGCTGAGCCACATGTACGTCGACAACGCCGCCATGCAGCTGGTGCGTGCGCCCAAGCAGTTCGACGTGATCGTCACCGACAACCTGTTCGGCGACATCCTGTCCGACCAGGCGTCGATGCTCACCGGTTCTATCGGCATGCTGCCGTCGGCGTCCCTGGACACCAATAACAAAGGCATGTACGAGCCGTGCCACGGTTCGGCGCCAGACATCGCGGGGCAGGGCATTGCCAACCCGTTGGCGACGATTTTGTCGGTGTCGATGATGCTGCGTTACAGCTTCAACCTGGGCGATGCCGCGGACGCCATCGAGAAGGCCGTCAGCCTGGTGCTGGATCAGGGCTTGCGCACGGGCGATATCTGGTCCCAGGGTTGCACCAAGGTCGGGACGCAAGAAATGGGCGACGCAGTAGTCGCCGCGCTGCGGAATCTGTAATCTCTCGGGCCCGCTTGCAGTTGTTGCTGCAAGGCGGCCCACTTTTTAACAAGGTGTAGTTGCGATGAAACGTGTAGGTCTGATCGGTTGGCGCGGTATGGTCGGTTCCGTGCTCATGCAGCGGATGCTGGAAGAGCAGGATTTCGATCTTATTGAGCCGGTGTTTTTCACCACTTCGAACGTAGGTGGCCAAGGGCCTTCCGTGGGCAAGGACATTGCCCCGCTCAAGGATGCCTACAGCATTGAAGAGTTGAAGAGCCTCGATGTGATCCTGACCTGCCAGGGTGGCGACTACACCAGCGAAGTCTTCCCCAAGCTGCGCGAAGCCGGCTGGCAGGGTTACTGGATCGACGCCGCCTCGAGCCTGCGCATGCAGGACGACGCGGTGATCATCCTCGACCCGGTCAATCGCAAGGTCATCGACCAGCAACTGGACGCCGGCACCAAGAACTACGTAGGCGGCAACTGCACCGTCAGCCTGATGCTGATGGGCCTGGGCGGTCTATTCGAAGCGGGCCTGGTGGAGTGGATGAGCGCCATGACCTATCAGGCGGCCTCCGGCGCCGGCGCGCAGAACATGCGTGAACTGATCAAGCAGATGGGCGCGACCCACGCCGCTGTCGCCGATCAACTGGCTGACCCGGCCAGTGCGATCCTCGATATCGACCGCCGTGTGGCCGAGGCCATGCGCAGCGACGCTTACCCGACCGAGAATTTTGGCGTGCCATTGGCCGGTAGCTTGATCCCGTGGATCGACAAGGAACTGCCTAACGGCCAGAGCCGCGAAGAGTGGAAGGCCCAGGCCGAAACCAACAAGATCCTGGGTCGCTTCAAGAACCCGATCCCGGTGGATGGTATCTGCGTGCGCATTGGCGCCATGCGTTGCCACAGCCAGGCACTGACCATCAAGCTGAACAAAGACGTGCCAATCGCCGATATCGAAGGGTTGATCAGCCAGCACAACCCATGGGTCAAGCTGGTGCCGAACAACCGCGATATCAGCATGCAGGAGCTGAGCCCGACCAAGGTCACCGGCACCCTGAATGTACCGGTGGGCCGTCTGCGCAAGCTGAACATGGGCAGCCAGTTCCTCGGCGCGTTCACCGTCGGCGACCAACTGCTGTGGGGCGCGGCTGAGCCGTTGCGTCGCATGTTGCGGATTTTGCTGGAGCGTTGATCGCTTGAGGCAATAACAGAAACCCGCGTTCTGGTGATAGGCGCGGGTTTTTTGTTGCCTTTGTGATCATTCCCACGCTCTGCGTGGGAATGCAGCTCTGGACGCTCTGCGTCTGCTTTAGAGGCGTGACGCGGAGCGTCACAGGAGGCATTCCCACGCAGAGCGTGGGAGCGATCAGGGGGGCTGTAATTGCCTCACCCTCTACCACCCGGTAAAGTGCCGCTCCCCCGTAATGCCCGAGGCAATCCCATGACCCAGACCTTTGAAATCGCCGTGATCGGCGCCACCGGTACCGTTGGCGAAACCCTGGTGCAGATTCTCGAAGAGCTGGAGTTCCCGGTGGGCACCTTGTACCTGCTGGCGGGCAGCAACTCGGCGGGGGCTTCGGTGCCGTTTCGGGGCAAGAACGTGCGGGTCAAAGAAGTCGACACGTTTGACTTCAGCAAGGTGCAGTTGGCGTTCTTCGCCGCAGGCCCAGCGGTGACCCTGAGTTTCGCCCCGCGTGCCACCGCCGCTGGCTGCGCGGTGATCGACTTGTCTGGCGCATTGCCCGCCGAGCAGGCGCCGCAAGTCGTGCCCCAGGCCAACGCCCATGTGCTGAAAGCGTTGAAGAAACCTTTTCAGCTCGGCAGCCCGAGCCCTTGTGCCACTTACCTTGCGGTGGTGCTGGCGCCCTTGCGTGGTGTGGTAGACGTCCAGCGCGTCAGCGTCACCGCCAACCTGGCAATCTCTGCCCAGGGCCGCGAGGCCGTCAGCGAGTTGGCGCGCCAGACCGCCGAACTGTTGAACGTGCGCCCGTTGGAGCCGGCGTTCTTCGATCGGCAAGTGGCGTTCAACCTGCTGGCGCAAGTCGGCACGCCGGATGCCCAAGGTCATACCGCCCTGGAGAAACGTCTCGTCCACGAACTGCGCGCCGTGCTGGAAACACCTTTACTAAAGATTTCCGCCACCTGCGTTCAAGCCCCGGTGTTTTTCGGCGATAGCCTGACTGTGTCGCTGCAACTGGCCGCGCCGGTCGACCTAGCCGCGGTGAACCGCGCCCTCGAGGCTGCGCCGGGTATCGAGCTGGTCGAGGAGGGCGATTACCCCACGGCCGTAGGCGATGCCGTTGGCCAGGACGTGGTGTACGTAGGGCGAGTTCGCGCCGGTATCGACGACCCGGCGGAACTAAATCTTTGGCTGACGTCAGATAACGTACGCAAAGGCTCGGCCCTGAACGCCGTGGAGCTGGCGCAGTTGTTGATAAAAGGCCTTGTGTAAAAGATACTTGGCGGCAATTTGTAGATTGATTCTAACCAGGCGCTATGCTTGGTCCCAAGTGAAACACAAGCGCGTCGGTGACCTATCGGCTCGCCATGCCTAATGGCAGCGGTTACCAACCTTCTCGCAGGGCGGGAAGCGTTCAAACAAAGGATGAGGCTATGGTTCAAGTTCGCAAACTGGTGTTAGCAATAGCGGCCGCCTCGGCGCTGTCCTCCGGTATGGCGCAGGCGCTGCAACTTGGGGAGATGACCCTCAAGTCGAAGTTGAACCAGCCGCTGTCCGTGGAAATCGAATTGCGCGATGTGGGCGGCCTTACGGCGTCCGAGATCACCCCTAGCCTGGCGTCGGCCCAGGCCTTCGTGGATGCGGGTGTCGACCGCCAGGCGTTCCTCGACGACCTGACGTTCACCCCGGTGATCAACCCCGAAGGTCGCAGCGTGGTGCGCGTGACCTCCAGCAAGCCTCTGCCCGATTCCTATGTGCGCTTCCTCATGCAGGTGCAATGGCCCAATGGCCGTTTGATGCGTGACTACAGCGTACTGCTCGACCCGGCCAAGTTCGATCAGCCAGCGCCGACGGCGAGCGCGCCGGCCAGTACCGCGCCAGCCGCCAGCGCGCCTGCCCAGCACACCACCACGTCCCGCGACACCTTGTGGGAAATTGCCGCAAAGAACCGCAATGGCGCCTCGGTCCAGCAAACGATGCTGGCCATCCAGGCGCTTAACCCGGATGCCTTTGTCGACGGCAATATCAACCGCCTGAAAACCGGCCAGGTCCTGCGCCTGCCAGATACCACGCAAAGTACAGCGCTGGCGCAGCCGCAAGCGATTGCCGAAGTGAGCGCGCAGAACGCCGCCTGGCGCCAGGGCCGCCGTGGCCCTCAGAGTCAAGTGGCCGGCAAGCCGCAGTTGGACGCGACCAAACGCACCCAGGCCGGCAATGCGCCGTCGAGCACCCAGGCCAAGGACAATTTGAGCCTGGTGTTGGCCGAAGCCGCCAAGAAAGGTGGAAAGGGCACCGTCGGTGACAGCCGCGCCCTGAGCGACAAGCTGGCAATGACCCAGGAAGAGCTCGACACCACGCGGCGCGACAACGAAGAACTGAAAAGCCGTGCCGCCGATTTGCAAAGCCAGTTGGACAAGCTGCAAAAGCTGATCCAGCTCAAGAATGACCAGTTGGCTCGTTTGCAGGCGCAAACGGGTGAACCACAGACCGCCGCGATGCCCGCGCAGTTGCCGGGTGAACCTGCAGCCGAGCCGGCAGCTCCCGCTGCAACACCAGCGCCAGCGCCTGAACCGGTTAAGCCAGCTGCCGCGCCGGCCAGCACTGAAGGCAAGTTCAACGACCTGCTGACCAACCCGATTGTGCTCGGCATCCTTGGCGGTGCGGCCCTGTTGGTGGTGTTGCTGCTTCTGCTGCTGTGGGCACGCCATCGCAATGCTCGTCGCGAAGAAGAGAAGCATCTGCGCATGGCGCGGGCGTTGGCCGAAGAGCCTGAGTTCGTTTCCAATATCGATCAAGACCTGCCGCCTGACAGCTTCGAGGGTCTTGAAGTACCGCCGCCGAGCGTCAAGCTCGACACCGCAACGCCGCCAGCACCCGCGCCTGCACCGGTGGTTGAGACGGTTGTGGCACCGACGGTCGCCTCTGTGCTGGCGCCGTTGGCGGTTGCCGTGGCTCAGGAAAATTCCAGCGACGCCCTGGCCCAGGCCCAGTCCCATATCGACCGTGGCCACCTGAACCAGGCGGCGGATGTGCTTGAACAAGCCATCAAGCGCGAGCCCAAACGTAGCGACCTGCGTTTGAAGCTGATGGAAGTCTATGGCCTGCAGAACAACAAGGACGGGTTCGTTACCCAAGAGCGCCAGTTGGTGGCCAACGGTGAGAACCATGCCCAGGTCGAGCAGCTCAAGGCGCGTTTCCCGGCCATGGCCGTGTTGGCCGCGGGTGTCAGTGCCGCAGTGGCCGCCGCAGCCCTGGATGCGCAGTACGTCAAGGACCTGCTCGACGACAAGCCGACCCCAGCCCCGCAGGCAGATACCTTCGACACCGATTTCGACCTGAGCCTGGATGACCTGGAAGCTGCCTCGCCGGCCGAGATCGCGCAAGACCAGCAAACCTTTGAATCGCTGCTCAAACAACAGACCGAGCCCAAGGCCGATGCGCCGGACCTGTCGGACTTTGACCTGGACCTGCAGTTGGACCCGCCCGCGTCGCAATCCGATGACGACTTCCTGTCGGGCCTGGAAGGGCAGATCAAGGATGTACCGCCGGTAGAGCCGCCGACCCTGACGCCGGCTGCGCTGGACGAATTCGACCTCCCGGAAGACTTTGACCTGTCGCTGGCGGATGAGCCGAGCGCGCCTGCGGCCAAGTCCGATGCCTTCGCTTCGGAGCTGGACGACGTCAATGCTGAGCTGGATCGTTTGTCCCAGAGCCTGGAACATCCGCCGATCGGGCCTTCCTTCACAGCTGAAGATGCCGCGCTGGGTGCTGAGGACGAGCCAGAGTTCGATTTCCTCTCCGGCACCAATGAAGTGGCCACCAAGCTTGACCTGGCCCAGGCGTACATCGACATGGGCGATGCCGAAGGCGCGAAAGACATCCTGTCTGAAGTGCTGACCGAAGGCGACGAAGGTCAGCGTAGCGAAGCCAAGGAAATGCTCGGCCGAATCTAACGGCCGACGCAGAAAAATGTGGGGCTTGCTCGCGAATGCGGTGGTTCAGCTGCTGATGTGCTGGATGATACGGCGCATTCGCGAGCAAGCCCGCTCCCACATTTAAAGTCCACTCATGCACCCTGACGCCCTATAATGCCCGCCTTTGCGCAACTCATCAGGCTCACAGTTCTTGGCAAATATAGATAACGCGGCTGCCGAAATGGCGGCCGCAGGCTTTTACCGCATCGCCCTGGGCGTGGAATACAAAGGCTCGCGCTATCGCGGCTGGCAGCGTCAGGCCTCCGGGGTGCTGACGGTGCAGGAAACCCTGGAAAATGCCCTGTCCAAAGTCGCCAACTCGCCGGTGTCGCTGATGTGTGCCGGGCGTACCGACGCTGGTGTACACGCGTGTGGCCAAGTGGTGCACTTCGACACCCAGGCCGAGCGTTCGATGAAGGCGTGGGTGATGGGGGCTAATATCAATTTGCCCCATGACGTCAGCGTCAGCTGGGCCAAGGTCATGCCGGCGCATTTCCACGCGCGTTTCAAGGCCATCGCCCGGCGTTACCGCTACGTGATCTACAACGATCAGATCCGCCCGGCGCACCTCAATGAAGAGATTACCTGGAACCACCGCCCGCTGGATGCCGAGCGCATGGCTGAAGCCGCGCAGCATCTGGTGGGGGTGCATGACTTCAGCGCCTTCCGTGCCGGCCAGTGCCAGGCCAAGTCGCCGATCAAGGAAGTCCACCACCTGCGGGTGACGCGGCACGGCAAGATGATCGTGCTGGATATCCGTGCCGGGGCCTTCCTGCATCATATGGTGCGCAATATCGCTGGGGTGCTGATGACCATCGGCACCGGTGAGCGCCCGGTGGAGTGGGCCAAGGAAGTGCTGGAAAGCCGCATTCGCCGCACGGGCGGGGTCACGGCGCATCCGTTCGGCCTGTATCTGGTGGATGTGGAGTACCGCGACGAGTTCGAACTGCCGGAACGCTTTATCGGGCCGCACTTCCTCACCGGTTTCAGCGAACTTGGCGGCTGACGCCCGGAAAAGCTTTTGTTACCATCCGGGACTTTCTCGGTCCAACCCTGAGGTTCCTACGACATGTCAGCCGTTCGCAGCAAGATTTGCGGGATTACCCGCATAGAAGACGCGCTGGCGGCAGTCGAAGCGGGGGCGGATGCCATTGGCCTGGTGTTTTATGCCAAGAGCCCACGGGCGGTGAATGTGCTGCAGGCGCGGGCGATTATCGCTGCGTTGCCGCCCTTTGTGACCACCGTGGGGCTGTTCGTGAACGCCAGCCGCTGTGAGCTCAATGAAACCCTGGATGCGGTGCCGCTGGATATGTTGCAGTTTCACGGCGACGAATCGCCAGAGGAATGCGAAAGCTATCAGCGCCCGTACATCAAGGCGTTGCGGGTCAAGGCCGGGGACGATATCGCCGCAGCCTGCGCCGCGTATGCCGGCGCTCGCGGGATTCTGCTGGACACCTACGTCGAAGGCGTACCCGGTGGTACGGGCGAGGCGTTTGACTGGTCGCTGATTCCCGAGGGTTTGAGCAAGCCAGTTATCCTCGCGGGTGGGCTCACCCCTGAGAACGTCCAGGCGGCCATCGAACAGGTCCGGCCGTATGCCGTGGACGTCAGCGGTGGGGTGGAACAGGGCAAGGGGATCAAGGACCCGAGCAAGATTCGCGCGTTCATGCAGGCCGTGCGCAACAGCAGGGGTGGGATGTGACGGCTGGCAGTCTGCCGCCGTCCATAACTACCACTGTGTAAAACAGCCCGGCGCCGCCTGTGGGTGGCCCGGAAACGAAGTGGCAACCCTGCGCTGGCAGGTTGTCTGGAAGGCTGAGGATACGGGCGGGAAATGGCAGGTCCAACGTCTGACCCCGTCCCGCCTGTGTCATCGCCACATATGAATTTAGCTCAAGGGCATACGCGGGGCTGTGTTCAAGCCACCGGTACTGGAGAAAAGAAAGCATGAGCAACTGGTTAGTAGACAAACTGATCCCTTCGATCATGCGTTCCGAGGTGAAGAAAAGCTCGGTTCCTGAAGGTCTGTGGCACAAATGCCCATCCTGCGACGCGGTGCTGTATCGCCCGGAGCTGGAAAAGACCCTGGACGTTTGCCCCAAGTGCAACCACCACATGCGTATTGGCGCACGCGCCCGTATCGACATCTTCCTGGATGCCGACGGCCGTAATGAGCTGGGCGCCGACCTGGAGCCGGTTGACCGTCTCAAGTTCCGCGACAGCAAGAAGTACAAGGACCGTCTGGTCGGCGCGCAGAAGCAGACCGGCGAGAAAGACGCGCTGATTTCGGTCAGCGGTAAGCTGCTGGGCATGCCAGTGGTGGTCTCGGCCTTCGAATTCTCCTTCATGGGCGGCTCCATGGGTGCCATCGTCGGTGAGCGCTTTGTTCGCGCTGCCAACTATGCCCTGGAAAACCGTTGCCCGATGATCTGCTTCGCCGCCTCTGGTGGTGCGCGTATGCAGGAAGCCCTGATTTCCCTGATGCAAATGGCCAAGACCTCGGCGGTACTGGCGCGTCTGCGTGAAGAAGGCATCCCGTTCATCTCCGTGCTGACCGACCCGGTCTACGGCGGCGTGTCCGCCAGCCTGGCGATGTTGGGCGATGTGATCGTTGGCGAGCCTAAAGCGCTGATCGGCTTTGCCGGCCCACGTGTGATCGAGCAGACCGTGCGGGAAAAACTGCCGGAAGGCTTCCAGCGCAGCGAGTTCCTGCTGGAGCACGGTGCGATCGACCTGATCATCCCGCGTGGCGAATTGCGCCCGCGCCTGGGCAGCCTGCTTGCGCAAATGATGGGCCTGCCGACGCCTGTGTACATCGCGCCTAAGGTCGAGCCGATCGTCGTGCCGCCGGTGCCTGCAAACCTATGACCCAACGAACCCTGGGCGAATGGCTCGCCTACCTTGAGCAGTTGCATCCGTCCGCCATCGACATGGGCCTGGAGCGCTCGCAACAGGTAGCGGCCCGCCTCGGGTTGGGCCGGCCGGCACCGCGTGTGATCACGGTGACCGGCACCAACGGCAAAGGCTCCACCTGTGCCTTTGTCGCCGCGCTGTTGCAGGCCCAGGGCCTCAAGGTCGGCGTGTACAGCTCGCCGCACCTGCTGCGCTACAACGAGCGGGTGCAGCTCAATGGCGTAGAGGCCACTGATGCCCAGCTGTGCGAAGCCTTTGCTGCGCTGGAGGCCGGGCGTGGCGACATCTCCCTGACCTATTTCGAGATGGGCACCCTGGCGGCGTTCTGGCTGTTCGAGCGTGCGCAACTGGATGTGGTCGTGCTGGAAGTCGGCCTCGGCGGGCGCCTGGATACGGTCAATGTGGTGGATGCCGACCTGGCCCTGGTGACCAGCATAGGTGTCGATCATGCTGACTACCTGGGCAATACCCGCGAATCGGTGTCTTTTGAAAAGGCCGGGATCTTCCGCCAGGGCCGTCCGGCTCTGTGCGGTGACCTGGATCCGCCGCAACCCTTGCTGGACAAGGCGCGCGAACTGGATTGCCCGTTCTACCTGCGCGGTCGCGAATTCACTCTGGACATCGGCGACACCCATTGGCAATGGCGTGGGCAGGATGCACGTGGCCAACGGGTAGAGCTGCTTGATTTACCGTTGCTGAACCTGCCGATGGAAAACGCCGCGCTCGCGCTGCAAGCCTATCTGCTGCTGGACCTGCCGTGGGATGCCGCGCAGATTGCCGCGACCTTGCTGGCAACCAAAGTGGTGGGGCGCCTGGATCGCCGAACCTTCGACTGGCAAGGCAAGCGCCTGAGCCTGATGTTGGATGTGGGCCATAACCCCCATGCTGCGCAGTACTTGGCTCAGCGTCTGGCGCGTACCCCGCCGTTGGAGCGTCGCCTGGCGGTGTTCGGGTTGTTGGTCGACAAGGACCTGGACGGCGTGGTTGCGCCACTGCTGGGCAGCGTCCAGTCTTGGGCTGTTGCGCCGCTGGATACGCCGCGCAGCCGTCCCGCCGCTGAGCTGGAAACTGCCTTGCAGAACCTTGGCGCGCCGGTGGCGTCGTATGCAAGCGTCACTGCGGCCCTGGAGGCGCAGTGTGCGGTAGCGACGGCCGAGGACGAAATCCTGTTGTTCGGATCATTTTATTGTGTTGCCGAGGCGCTTGAATGGCTGGCCCGGCGCTCCACGGAGGAAGCTGCACATGGCATTACTGGATAGCGCATACAAGCAGCGAATGGTCGGGGCCTTGGTGCTGGTGGCGTTGGCGGTAATCTTTCTGCCGATGCTGTTCTCCCGCCAGGACGAACAGCGTCAGGTGGTGGTTGAAGCCCCTGCCGCGCCCCAGGCACCGGTGGTGCCGCAGGTTCAGGTCGAGCCGGTGGTGGTGCCTGAGCCCCAGGCGTTGCCGCAAGAACCTGTGCCCACCGATGAAGACGTTGCCGCGCAAGAGGCGCCCTCGATGCCGGTGCAGCCGAGTGTCCCGGTGGTCAAGCCGACCCCGGCACCGGCCGTTGCTGCCAAGCCGGCCGCCCCTGCGCCAGTGCCCAAACCGGTAGCGCCGCAGCCTGCGGCACCGGGCAAGCCGGATGTGGGCCAGAGCCGCATCGACCCTAATGGCCTGCCGATCAGTTGGTCGATCCAACTGGCCAGCCTGGCCAACCGCGAAAGTGCTGACGCCCTGCAGAAAAAGCTGCGAGCCCAGGGTTATAACGCTTATATCCGCAGCGCCGACGGCAAGAACCGGGTGTTTGTCGGGCCGCTGATCGAGCGTGCCGAGGCAGATCGCCTGCGCGATCTGCTGGGTCGCCAGCAGAACCTCAACGGTTTCGTGGTGCGTTTCCAGCCCGAGCGCGGCTGAACGGGCAATATGCTCTAAATGTGGGAGCTGGCTTGCCTGCGATGGCGGTGGTTCAATCGACAACGATGTCGAATGTGCCGCCCTCATCGCAGGCAAGCCAGCTCCCACATTGATTTATGGTGGGCTTGAAATGGCGTTCACACCGCCCAATCTATTGATTTGCAAAGCACCCGCAATCACCGCTTACCGATAGCCCGGCGCTCTGCTAAAATGCGCCGCCTTATCCGTACGTAGGCTGCACTGTGCCATTTACCTGGGTTGATTGGGCGATCGTTGCAATCGTCGCCATCTCCGCTTTGATCAGTCTAAGCCGCGGCTTCGTAAAAGAAGCACTGTCGTTGCTGACCTGGATCATCGCAGGAGTCGTAGCCTGGATGTTCGGTGGTTCGCTGTCGGTCTACCTGGCCGGGTACATAGAGACACCTTCGGCTCGCGTCATCGCGGGCTGCGCCATCATGTTCATCGCCACGCTGTTGGTGGGGGCAATGGTCAATTATCTTATTGGCGAGTTGATACGTGTCACCGGCCTTTCCGGGACCGATCGATTTCTCGGCATGGCCTTCGGGGCTGCGCGTGGCGCGCTGCTGGTGGTCGTGGCGGTCGGGCTGTTGAGCCTGGGGCCGGTACAGCAGGATTCGTGGTGGCAGGAGTCGGTACTCGTGCCAAAATTTCTATTGGTTGCAGACTGGTCCAAAAACCTCATATTGGGGTGGAGCAGTCAGTGGCTGGCCAGCGGAATCAGCGTACCCGCTGATCTTCCGTTCAAGGAACACCTCTTGCCGGCCAAAACGCCTCAGTAAGCTGTGTTCAGTCAAGATTCATTAAGTAGGGGTTGCGTCGCATGTGTGGCATCGTCGGTATCGTCGGTAAGTCGAACGTCAATCAGGCGCTGTATGACGCGCTAACCGTCCTCCAGCACCGCGGCCAGGACGCTGCCGGTATTGTGACCAGCCACGACGGCCGGTTATTCCTGCGCAAGGACAATGGCCTGGTGCGTGACGTGTTCCATCAGCGTCACATGCAGCGCCTCGTCGGGCACATGGGCATTGGTCATGTGCGTTACCCGACTGCCGGTAGCTCGACCTCGGCCGAAGCTCAACCGTTCTACGTCAACTCGCCTTACGGCATTACCTTGGCGCACAACGGTAACCTGACCAACGTTGAACAACTGGCCAAGGAGATCTACGAATCTGACCTGCGCCACGTCAACACCAGCTCCGATTCGGAAGTGCTGCTCAACGTGTTCGCCCACGAGCTGGCCCAGCGCGGCAAGCTGCAGCCGACCGAAGAAGACGTGTTCGCCGCCGTGATCGATGTGCACAACCGTTGCGTCGGTGGTTATGCGGTGGTGGCGATGATCACCGGTTACGGCATCGTCGGTTTCCGCGACCCCCACGGCATTCGCCCGATCGTGTTCGGCCAGCGTCACACCGACGAAGGCGTCGAGTACATGATCGCTTCTGAAAGCGTGTCCCTGGACGTGCTGGGCTTCACCCTGATCCGCGACCTGGCGCCGGGCGAAGCTGTCTACATCACTGAGGACGGCAAGCTGCACACCCGTCAGTGCGCCGTAGCGCCGAAACTCACCCCGTGCATCTTCGAACACGTCTACCTGGCGCGCCCGGATTCGATCATCGACGGCGTCTCGGTCTACAAGGCGCGCCTGCGCATGGGCGAGAAGCTGGCCGAGAAGATCCTGCGCGAGCGCCCCGAGCACGATATCGACGTGGTCATCCCGATCCCGGACACCAGCCGTACCGCTGCGCTGGAGCTGGCCAACCATTTGGGCGTCAAGTTCCGCGAAGGCTTCGTGAAGAACCGCTACATCGGCCGTACCTTCATCATGCCCGGCCAGGCGGCGCGCAAGAAGTCGGTACGCCAGAAGCTCAACGCCATTGAGCTCGAGTTCCGCGGCAAGAACGTGATGCTGGTGGATGACTCCATCGTGCGCGGCACCACCTGCAAGCAGATCATCCAGATGGCCCGCGAAGCCGGGGCGAAGAACGTGTACTTCTGTTCCGCCGCGCCTGCGGTGCGTTACCCGAACGTGTACGGTATCGACATGCCGAGCGCCCATGAGTTGATCGCTCATAATCGTTCTACCCAGGATGTAGCCGACCTGATCGGCGCCGACTGGCTGATCTACCAGGACCTGCCGGACCTGATCGAAGCGGTTGGCGGTGGCAAGATCAAGATCGAGCAGTTCGACTGCGCCGTGTTCGACGGCAAGTACGTCACCGGCGATGTCGACGAAGCCTACCTGAACAAGATCGAGCAGGCGCGCAACGACTCGTCGAAGATCAAGACCCAGGCGGTCAGCGCGATCATCGACCTGTATAACAACTGAGTAAACACCGGCCCTGAGGGGCCGGTTTTGTATCTTAAATAAAGAATTGAATAAGGAGTCGCAGCATGAGTCAGGAATGGGATGCCGGTCGGTTGGACAGCGACCTCGATGGCGTAGCTTTCGATACCCTGGCTGTGCGCGCCGGCCAGCACCGTACCCCGGAAGGTGAACACGGCGACCCGATGTTCTTCACCTCCAGCTACGTGTTCCGTACTGCCGCCGATGCCGCTGCGCGCTTTGCCGGCGAAGTGCCGGGCAACGTGTATTCGCGCTACACCAACCCGACCGTGCGCGCGTTCGAAGAGCGTATCGCGGCCCTGGAAGGTGCCGAGCAGGCCGTGGCGACTGCCACCGGCATGGCGGCCATCCTGGCGGTGGTGATGAGCCTGTGCAGCGCCGGCGACCATGTGCTGGTATCGCGCAGCGTGTTCGGCTCGACCATCAGCCTGTTCGAAAAGTACTTCAAGCGTTTCGGTATTGAAGTGGACTACGTACCCCTGGCGGACCTGTCCGGTTGGGAGGCGGCCATCAAGGCCAATACCAAGCTGTTGTTCGTCGAATCGCCGTCCAACCCGCTCGCTGAGCTGGTGGACATCGCTGCGCTGTCCGAAGTCGCGCATGCCAAAGGCGCGATGCTGGTGGTGGACAACTGCTTCTGCACCCCGGCCTTGCAGCAGCCGCTGAAGCTGGGTGCGGACATCGTGGTGCACTCGGCAACCAAGTTCATCGACGGCCAGGGCCGTTGCATGGGCGGCGTGGTGGCTGGTCGCAGCGAGCAGATGAAGGAAGTGGTGGGCTTTCTGCGCACCGCTGGCCCGACCCTGAGCCCGTTCAACGCCTGGATCTTCCTCAAAGGCCTGGAAACCCTCAGCCTGCGCATGAAAGCCCATTGCGCCAACGCCCAAGCCCTGGCCGAGTGGCTGGAACAACAGGACGGTATCGAGAAGGTGCATTACGCCGGCCTCAAGAGCCACCCGCAACACGCCTTGGCCCAGCGCCAGCAGCGTGGTTTCGGTGCGGTGGTGAGTTTCGAAGTGAAGGGCGGCAAAGACGGCGCCTGGCGCTTTATCGACGCGACGCGCTTGATCTCCATTACCGCCAACCTGGGTGACAGCAAGACCACCATCACCCACCCGAGCACCACCTCCCACGGGCGCCTGGCGCCCCAGGAGCGTGAAGCGGCCGGCATCCGTGACAGCCTGATCCGCATTGCGGTGGGCCTGGAAGACATTGCCGACTTGCAGGCAGACCTGGCCCGCGGGCTGGCGGCCTTGTGATCGAGTGGTCCATGGAGGCCGCAGCGGCCAGTAACGGGCGCGTGGCGTTGGTGACGGGCGCGGCGCGGGGCATTGGCCTCGGGATTGCCGCGTGGCTGATCAGTGAAGGCTGGCAGGTGGTGCTGACCGACCTGGACCGCGAGCGCGGTGCCAAGGTGTCCAAGGTGCTGGGCGACAATGCCTGGTTTATCACCATGGACGTGGCCGACGAGAAGCAAGTGGCCCAGGGTGTCGCCGAGGTGCTGGGGCAGTTCGGGCGCCTGGACGCGCTGGTTTGCAATGCGGCGGTGGCCGACCCGCGCAATATCACCCTGGAAAGCCTCGACCTGGCGTACTGGAATCGCGTGCTGGCGGTCAACCTCAGCGGGCCGATGCTGTTGGCCAAGCACTGCGCGCCTTACCTGCGTGCCCATGGCGGTGCCATCGTCAACCTGGCTTCGACCCGGGCGCGTCAATCCGAGCCTGACACCGAAGCCTATGCGGCCAGCAAAGGTGGGCTGTTGGCCCTGACCCACGCCCTGGCCATGAGCCTTGGGCCGGAAGTGCGGGTCAATGCGGTCAGCCCTGGCTGGATCGACGCACGTGACCCGGCTGCACGGCGTGCAGAACCGCTCACCGACGCCGATCATGCCCAGCATCCGGCGGGCAGGGTGGGGACGGTGGAGGACGTGGCGGCGATGGTGGCCTGGTTGCTGTCACGCCAGGCCGGGTTCGTCACCGGGCAAGAGTTCGTGGTGGACGGCGGCATGAGCAAGAAGATGATTTACAGCGAGTAGGGCCGGTAGCCGTCTTGAAGTCATTTTTGTCTTTTTCAGAAAAACTTCAAGCAGGCTATTGACTTAGGTCCGCTACCTGCGTAAATTTCGCGGCCTCAACGAAGCAAAGGGTGATTAGCTCAGCTGGGAGAGCATCTGCCTTACAAGCAGAGGGTCGGCGGTTCGATCCCGTCATCACCCACCACTTCTTGAGAGTTTTGCCCTCGGGCAAGACGCAACGTTAAAGGTTGCACCGACGCGCAGCGGTAGTTCAGTCGGTTAGAATACCGGCCTGTCACGCCGGGGGTCGCGGGTTCGAGTCCCGTCCGCTGCGCCATATTTTCCAGGTTCGATGTGTCGGGCTTGAGATTGAACAGCCAAGGCTGATCAGTCAGATGTTTAAAGGTGGTTGAGGGTTCATGCTCAATCAGCCAAGCGATACGCAGCGGTAGTTCAGTCGGTTAGAATACCGGCCTGTCACGCCGGGGGTCGCGGGTTCGAGTCCCGTCCGCTGCGCCATATCTGCCTCAAGGCCCACTGAACGCCTTGAAGCACAAGGAAAGCCACTGGCTCACCTTGATCGGATAGCAAAGACCCTGGTCGAAAGACCGGGGTTTTTTGTGTCTGGGGGTTTGAAAAAAACCTCATCTTCTTCGCTACCACCAGCGCTCATTATCGGCAAACGGCCGACAGATCATTTCGATTCTGTCGGCCGTTTTGCGTTCTTGTGTCAAAAAATTTCAATGTGGTTATTTGCCGCAGGCGCAGAAACCTTTAAAGTTAACCCTTCGGTCAACTTTGCACTGTCATCATGGCCTTTTGATTCGTCGAGAAAGGCTTCTGCAAGTCTCCAGATTCGGTGTACTTAACCATAAGGGCGGATTTATAACCGCTCAGAGGATGATCCATGTCCAACCGTGAAATAACCCGGCGCTCGTTCCTCCAGGGCGGGCTGGTGGCGGGTGTGAGTGTCACGCTCACGCCGCTCAGCACCCAGGCGCTGGCTGCCTTGATGGAAAACAGCGTGACCGTGCCGTCTGAAAAGTGGCTCGGCCATAACGGCAAGGCGCGCCAGCGTAACGATGCCTTGTCGAAAGTCTGCGGCAGCAAGGTGTTTGCCCGCGACATCCGTTCCAAGGACATGCCGGGCTGGCCCCAGCAGCAAGGTCACGCCATGTTGCTTAAAACCATCAAGGCCGACCACATCTACGCGGGCTACGACCTGTCGTGGCTTGGCGCCGATCTGCAGCCGGACCGTATTGTCACCGCTGCCGACCTGGACAAGGACGGTATCGTCTTCCCGGAAGAGCATGCGCCGGACCCGTTGCTGCCCGAGGGTAAAGTGCCGATGTTCATCGGTCACCCGGTGGCGATCCTGATCTGGAACGACTTCGAGCGTTTCCGTCAGGCCAAGAACAAGCTCAAGTTCAATGACAAGGCGATTCGTTACGGCGCCAAAGTGCCGTATTACGAAGGCGACCCCTACGGCAGCTTCCGCTATGTGCGCGTGGGTGGCGCGACCTCGGCCGATGAAGACGAATTCGCCAGTCTCAAGGATTCGATCCTGTTCCCGATGCTGAAAAATCGTCGCCCGGTGTGGAATTCCCAGCCAAACCTGCACGGCAACCTGACCGAGCGCGGGTTGTTCTACGCCGAGCGCATGAAGAGCCAGATCAGCACGCCGCCGGACAACTGGCTGGTGTTTGACGAGCGCTACAAAACCCCATCGATCGAACCGGCCGCCATGGAGCCGGACAACGGCAACGGTTGGTACGATCCGGCGACCAAGACCCTACACTTTGTGGTGGCCACCCAGTGCCCATTGGAAGTCGCGACCGAGACCGCCAAAATGATCTCGCCGTCGAGCTTCGGCCTGGCCCACTTGAACATGCACCCGGGTTACACCGTGGGGTACGGCTCCAAAGACCACAACATTTTCGTCTACTACGCCGCCCTCGCTGCGTTGTATGGCGCCGGCGTGCCGGTGCGTCTGGCCAATGACCGTTACGAGCAATTCCAGAGCGGCATCAAACGCCACCCGTTCGATATTCGCTATCAGTTGGCGGTCGACAAAAACGACCACAGTTTCAAAATTTTCCTCGCCGACATGAGCGTCGACGGCGGTGGCCGGATCAACTACAGCCCATCGGTGGCTGCGGTCGGCGCCACGGCGGCGCAGTCGATCTACTACATGCCGCAGAACGACCTGCAAGTGACCGCGTACCACTCCCGTGGCGTTGAAGCCGGTTCGATGCGGGGCTACGGCACCCTGCAAAGCATGGCGGCGACCGAAATGATGGTCGACGAAATCGCCGGGCGCCTGGGTGTGGATGCCATTGAGCTGCGGCGCAAGAACGCACTGCGTTCGGGCATGAAGAACACCCAGGGCGCGATCCCTGCCGGTGCGTTGCGCCTGCACGAAATTCTCGACAAGGCCGCTGTGCACGACGTGTGGAAAAACCGCGACGCGATCAAGCAACAACGCGAAGCCGCAGATCCGGATAACTGGTATGGCGTTGGTTTCGCCATCTGCCAGAAAGACTTCGGCACCGGTTCCGAAGCGCCGATGGCCAGTGTCGAATTCAGCGCTGACGGCCGCATCAGCCTGCGCCACATCGGCATCGAAATCGGCACCGGCATGTCCACTTCGCAATCGCTGGTGGTCGCCGATTTCCTCGGCAGCCCGGCCCACGAAGTAAAAACTGGCGAAACAGAGTGGCAGGAAATGCAGCTGGTCACCGGCGGCAACCCCTACACCATGAGCCAGGCCGAGCAGGACACCCTGCTGCGCAACCCGCGTTGGGTGGGCAAGCTCGCTTCGGCGTCTTCGGCGACCAACTCGGCGTACTACTTCAGCCATGCCACCCGTGAAGCGGCGCGTGTGCTGTTCAACCACGGCCTGTGGCCAGCGGCGCTGGAGATCTGGCGCCAGGGCCCGTTTGGCGGCCAGGCCAACCCCTATGTTGTGCGCCGCGAAGACGCGCATTGGGTCGACGGCAAGCTCACCGCCAACGGCATGCAGCCGTTGAGCTTTGAAGAGCTGGCCAAGCGTGCTCACGAGCGCGGCCTGGTCACCGCTGCCACGGTCCACGGGTTCAACCGCTGGAGCTGGGCCGAGGCTGAGTACAGCATCGACGGCGTGCGCGAGCGCCTGCCGCTCGACGGTCTGGCGGTGAAATACGGAGACGGCGCACCGAAAGCCAAGCAGGCGCTGATGAACACTGCCGGTTTCCACCTGCTCGATCGCCAGAACGTCAGCTATCCCGCCACCCAGTTGAACAACGCTGCGGTGACGTACTACAGCCCCGTCGCCACGTTGGTCGAGTTGAAGGTCAACAAGGGTTCGGCACAGGTCGAAGTGCTCAATCACCATTCGTGGATCGAGTGTGGTCGGGTGCTGGTTGAAGAATTGGTCAAGGGCCAGCTCGAAGGCGGTGTGGCCATGGGCATCGGTCACGCCTTGATGGAAGAAATGCCGCTGTACGAAGGCGGGCCGGGGGAGGGTGACTGGAACTTCAACCGCTACCGCCTGCCA